>NZ_CAMVEE010000014.1 GCF_947166415.1 uncultured Methanobrevibacter sp.
GAAGAAATGCTCACCTACTTCAGAAAAACCGATGATATCAGAACCGCAGCTGACGAAGCTCACAAAAAATTCATCGAAGCTCGTAAAAACGCTTCAGCTAAACACGAAGAGTTCAAAGCTATCTTAAGCGACATTCATGTTATCAACAAAAAATTAGGTTCCAACAAACCTAAACGCAGAAAATCCGATAACAAATCTTCCGGTGGATCCAACAAAAACCGTGAAGAAAGAGAAAGAGCTGAAGAAATCTTTGAAAAATTCAAAAACGGTGGAAAAGTATCTACCGAAGAGATTTTACTCTTGCAAAAATATAATATAGGTTAAATTATTTAACCTACTTTTTTTTACTTTTTTAAGGTCATAACATGTCTGAAGAAAAAATTGAAACTTGTTTTATTTGCGGTAAGAAATTTGATATGGCAAAAGCGGATTTAGCATATTATAGGCATGATAAATATCCTATTTGTGATTTCTGTGCCGATTTCTATCGTTTTTTCAATGAGGAGTTAACTCCTAAAAAAGAATAATTTTTTTTAATTTTTTTTTATTTCGCTGATTTTTTGAGAATAGAAATATTTTTATAGTACATATTTTATTAAAATATGTTTATAATTGAGATGGGAAGAATATAATGCATGAAGTAATAATTTGCGAAAAACCGAGTTCTGCTGAAAAAATAGCTAAGGCGCTTTCACCAAGTGCTAAAAAGAAAGTATACAATAAAAAAGTTAAATACTGGGAATTAACTAGGGATTCAAAAGACATTACAGTATTATCTGGTGTTGGTCATTTGTATTCATTGATTCCTAAGGAAGCAAGGTACAGAGTATCTTTTAACTTGCACTGGGTGCCTTCTTATGAAGCGAGCAAAGCCAGTTCATTTACCAAGAACTACCTTAGAGCTATTAAAAAATTCGGAAAGGATGCTGATGCATATATTCATGCTTGCGATTACGATGTAGAGGGAACCTTGATAGGCTATAATGCTTTAAAGTATGCATGCGGTGCAGATTCACTTAAAAAAGCATCTAGGATGAAATTTTCCACTTTAACCAAAAAAGACATCATAGATGCATATGAAAACAGAATTGACATTGACATGCATCAGGTCGACAACGGTATTGCCCGCCATATTTTGGATTATTACTTCGGAATGAATATCTCAATTGCTCTTTCTGATTCCGTTCGCAAAACCAAACACAGATTCTTGAAATTATCTGTTGGAAGAGTTCAAACTCCGACATTGTCCATTTTGGTCAATCGTGAAAAGGAAATTAGGGAGTTCGTACCTGAACCGTACTGGAATATCAAGGCGATTCTGGACTTTGAAGACATTGAAATCAAGCATGTCGCTGGAAACATTTTCGATCGCGAATTGGCCGAAGAGATTTTTGACAAGTGTAACGGAAAGGATGCGGTTGTCGATGAAATCGAGATTTCCAATTCCAGAACCAAACCTCCAGTACCATTCAATTTAAGCGGTCTTCAAGCTGAAGCTTACAGTGTATTTGGATTTTCACCAAAAAGAACTCAAATTGCCGCTCAAAACCTTTATAGTGCAGGTTATACTTCTTATCCACGTACTTCTTCTCAAAAATTGCCTGAAAGTTTAGGTTTTGAATCAATATTCAAGCAATTGTCTGCAAATCATGAATTCAAAAAGCACATTGACCAATTGCCTTCCAGATTGAAGCCGAACAACGGTAAAAAAGAGGATGCTGCTCACCCACCTATTCACCCAACAGGGATCCTGCCGACCAAGTTGAACAGCGACGAGCAGAAAATCTATAATTTAATAGTATACCGGTTCATTGCAGTATTTTTCGATGCAGCCAAGTTTGAAACCATGAAAACAACCCTTGACATTGAAGGCGAAAAGTTCAAGTTTTCAAGAAGAAGAGTTACCTACAAAGGATGGATGGAACATTATCCGTTCAAAAAAATAGACAATGAAAGGTTCCCTGACGTTAAGGAAGGGGATATTATGAGCGTTAAGGAACTCATTTCAGAAGAAAAAGAAACCAAACCTCCTGCCCGTTACAATCAGGCTTCATTAATTAAGGAACTCGAAAAGAAAAATCTCGGAACCAAGGCTACCCGTGCCGATATCATTGACAAGCTATACGACAGGAAATACATAGAAGGAAGCAAAATTGAAGTCAACACTCTAGGTGAGGACTTGATTGATACCTTGGATACCTACTGTAAAAATCTGACAAGCGAAAAGTTAACAAGGTCTTTGGAAATAAAGCTTGAGGATATCAATACTGACAAGACCACTAAAGACAGCGTTGTCAGTGAAGGAGAAAAGGAAGTTAAGGAAATCCTAATAGATATCGACAAGAACATTAAAGGTATAGGATCTAAGCTTTATGAAGCATATCAGGCAAGCAACATTGTCGGCGAGTGCAGCTGTGGTGGAAAACTGGTCAAACGTTCAGGAAGCTACGGCGACTTTGTAGGATGCACCAATTATCCCGACTGTAAGGTCACTTATTCTCTTCCGGTAAACGCGAATGTCATTAAGAAAACCTGCGATAAATGTGGCCTTCCAATGATTGTGGCAGGAAAAGGAAAGAATCGCCAGGAAATGTGTCTCGATCCTAATTGCGGTAAAGAAAATACTCAACCTCGCGGCAATCGTGAAGTTGTTGGCAAATGTCCTAAATGTGGTAAGGATCTTCTTAAAAGGTCTGGCCGTTTTGGAGAATTTGTTGGATGCAGTGGATTTCCGAGATGCAAATTCACATGTTCCCTTGATGAACTCGAAAGTAAAGTAAATTAAAATTTACTTTTTTTGAATTTTTTTTTAATACATAATATTTAATAATAGAAAAATAATAAATATAATTCAATAAAAATATTTTGCATATCATTCGAATATTTTTATTTGTTTCTTATAATTTTAATAATGAGTTAAAATTCTCACTCAATGGAATTTTAATATTAAAGGTATAGAGGATTTTTATATGAATAAAAATACAATTTTAACAATCAGTAAATCAATAATCATTATTTTGATTTTGTTGGCTGTTGTTTTTGCATTAAAGGCTCCTGCAGCCGATTTACCTGTACTCAATAACGATATCAAAGGTGAGTACGTGGATTCCTCTGGTCTTCCTTATTTCAGTGAAATGGATTCATACTATAACTTAAGGTTGACTCAGGATTATGCTGATCACGGTTATGTCGGAGACAAAATGATTAACGGCAGCGAGTGGGATATGCATAGGTACGCTCCTGATGGAAATAAGATTAATTATGAGCTGGGCATAGTATATCTTACTAATTGGTTGCACGATGTTGCAAACAGTGTATTTGGTGGAAATTATTCAATAAAAGAAGTTGCTTTCTGGACTGGAGCAATAATTTCTACACTTGCCGTAATCCCGGCGTATATATTCTCAAGAAGACTAACAAATGATTTGGGCGCAATAGTTGCAACATTACTTATTGTTCTTGCTCCAAACTACTTTGCACACACATTCCCAGGATTTTTCGATACAGATATGTTCTATTACATATTTTCCCTGTTCTTCATATTCTTCTTTGTTGAGACTATAAGAGCTGATAATATTATCTGGAAGGTTGTTTTTGCTGTATTATCAATTTTATCAATTGGTTTGTTCTCACAATCATGGACAGGTTATATCTTTTACATAGGTTTAATGGGAATATTCTCAATCGCATATCTAATTGTATGTTACTTCTTTAACATTGGTGATGACAAAAGTGATTATCCGTCTAAGTTGTCCTGGCTATTGCATCAGGACGCATTATTGTCTATAGTGATTTTAGGAATCATTGGATTTGCGGGTCTCGCTATTTTCAAAGGCGTCGACGGGGTATTTGGAATATTTGGAAGTTTAACTGGTTTATTAAGCTTGCAATCTGCTTCTAGAGTAGTTGGCGGTTTCCCTAACGTACTTGTTTCTGTTGCAGAGATGCAAATGCCGTCTTTACTTGGAAGCGGACTTACTTCTGCATTCCTGGCTAATACTAATGGTGTAGTCAACGGTATTGGTGGAATTTCAATCTTATTCGCTGGTTTAACCGTTATTTATGTACTGGTTTCCAGATCATTTAAATTCAGATCAGTTAGAGATGCTGTTAAGACTGAAGGCAAACCACAAAAAGGAAACAGGTTATCAGCAGCTAAAAGAATTGATAATGATCGTAAGTTTAAACTTTCATTAGCTGATTTGAAATTCAGTGGAGACAATGAAATTTTAGCAGACAAACGTTTAACAGTTTTATATGCCACATTATTTGTTGTATGGATTGTAATTACTGCACTTGCGGTAAGTAGAGGTTCAAGGTTCATTACAACTATCGTATTACCATTTGCGTTATTGACAGGTATATTTGTAAGTTATGCTTCAGACTATGTTAAAAACAGATTGGAAGACGACAGATGGTTGGTTGTTATTGTCTGTTTATGCGGATTTTTAGCAGCATTGCCATTGGCAGCTATCAACAATATTTTCGGAATAGCATTATTCTTAGTTATTATTGCAGTTGGTGTTGTTGCAATTTATGGAATTAAACCTAATGCGGCCACCAAAGTTCCGCTTAAAAAATATGTTGTAATAGCAGCTATTGCAATAGCTCTTGTCACTCCAACAATTTGCGGTGCTTATCTTACTTCCCAAACTGTAGTTCCGGGTACCAGCGATTCAATGTGGAATGCAATGCAGTGGATTAATGAAACCCAATCTAATGACACTGTTATCACATCATGGTGGGACTTCGGTTACCTCTTTGAGATTGCTGCCGATAAACAGGTAACATTCGATGGAGGTTCCCAGACAGGAAGCCGTGCATTCTGGCTGGGTCAAGCTATGACTACGGATAATCTGGAATTGTCCGCAGGTATATTTAGAATGTTGGATACAACAGGTGAAAGAGCTACCGAAGCATTAGTGAATATTACTGGTGATTCAGGTAAATCAGTGCATATTTTAATTGATATCTTACCGAAATCATCTTCCGATGCTCAAAAAACTTTAGTTGACAAATATAATCTAAATTCACAACAAGCAGCTTACGTGGTTAACTTTACACACCCTGAAAACCCTCGTCCGGTGATATTTGTTGCATCTTCAGATATGCTTCAAAAGGCTGGCTGGTGGACTTACTTTGGAGCATGGAACTTCGAAAACCAATCTTCAGTAAACTATAACTATTACGTTCCAACAAGCCAAGTAACCGTTAAACCTGGTCAAACAGGCAATTTATCCATACTCGATTCCGGCGGTATGGACATAAGGGCAGTCATTGAAAGGGGTACAGGCAACAATACTACAGCAGCACATGTTGAAGCGTTAAATAGTGCTACTGGTGAAAAACTCAAACTGAATGACAGTGAGTACAATCCGTTAAAAGCATCCAATCTCATTGTAATTGAAGATGGATATCTCATGAAAAATGAGTCTATCAAAGGTGCTGAAGATGGAAACTTCACTTTATTCCTGATGGGTAACAGCAATCAGTACACACCTATTTTAATGAGCAATGAATTGGAAAATTCAATGTTCACACGTTTATTCCTATTGGGTGGTGCTGGTCAGGATGTATTCACCAATGTCCATTCTGAAAACGGTGTAATGTTGTACCAAGTTAACTTCAACAATACTGTAGCTGGCGGTGCGAGCTCATCAAACAGCACTGCATAATAGATTAGGATTTTCCTAATCTTCCTTTTTTTATTTTAATCATGGTGATTTAATGGGGATTGAAGAGAAAATAAAAGACATTGAAGATGAAATAAAAAAGACACCATATAATAAAGCTACTTCACACCATATTGGTAAACTCAAAGCAAAACTTTCCAAATTAAAAGAGGAATCTTTGCAAAGAAGCAGTGGCGGGTCCAAAGGTCAGGGTTTTCATGTAAAAAAATCCGGTGATGCTACTGTGGTTCTTGTAGGCTTTCCTTCTGTTGGCAAATCCACTCTCTTAAATAACATAACAAACGCGGAAAGTAAAGTCGGAGCTTATCAGTTTACAACATTGGACATAGTTCCGGGAGTAATGGAACATAAAAATGCCAAAATTCAAATTTTCGATATCCCTGGAATTATTACCGGTGCAAGTAGCGGTAAAGGAAGAGGTAAAGAGATCTTATCCGTTGCCAGAACTGCAGATTTAATTTTAGTTGTTTTAGATACTTTGAATCCACAACATTTGGATGTTATTATCAACGAATTAAGGAGTATTGGTATCAGACCTAATGAAAGACCTCCGGATGTTACAGTTAAAAGGAAAAAGCTCGGTGGTGTAAAGGTTTCATCAACTTGTCCATTGACTCATTTGGATGAAAAGACAATTAGGTCGATCATTAATGAGTATGGAATGCACAATGCGGATGTGCTTTTCAGGGATGATGTGACAATAGACCAATTCATTGACGTGCTTGACAGGAACAAGTCATATGTTCCGATGCTGGTCCTATTGAATAAAGTTGACCTTGTAGATGAGGCATATATCGAAGAGCTGAAAAAATACATTCCGGAATTCATTCCAATTTCCGCGGACAAAAACACCAATATTGATGAGTTGAAGGATTTAATATTTGACAATCTTGACTTGGTGAGAGTCTACCTTAAACCTCAAGGAAGAAAAGCGGATATGGAAGACCCGTTAGTTATCAAGAAAGGTTCTACCGTCATTGATGCATGCGGAAAACTCCACAGGGAGTTTGTTAAGAATTTCCGCCATGCGAAGGTTTGGGGAACTTCAGTTAAATTCCCAGGTCAGAAGGTAGGTCCCGATCATGTGCTCGAAGATGAAGACGTTTTAAGAATTATTTTGAAAAAATAATTCTTTTTTTGATTTTTATGAAAAAGACTATTTTTATTTCAGGAACTCCATGCACTGGAAAGACTACTGTAAGTGAAGGATTGTCTGATAAGTTAGAGTGCAGGTTAGTCAAGATTAATGATTTGGCTATTGAAAATGATTTTGTATTGGGCATTGATGAAAACAAAGGCTATAAAATCATTGATGTTGACAGATTAAATGAAAAAGTCAATGAAATAATATCCTGCAGCAGTGAATTGCTTATTTTTGAAGGGCATTTGGCGCATTTGTGTGAGGGGGCAGATAAGGTATTTGTTTTAAGGGTGCATCCTGATATATTGCGTTCAAGGCTGGAAAAGCGTGATTATTCCGAATCGAAAATTCATGAAAACCTCGAAGCCGAAGCGATGGGAGTATGCACTGCGGAAGCCTATGACATTTATGGTGAAAATGTTCAGGAGATTGATGTTGGTGAATTGGGCATTGGTAAAATCATCGATTTGCTTGAGGATGCCATTTTTGACCGCATTACTTTTCCGGTGGGTGAAGTCGATTTTATGGATTGGCTTATCACTCAACACTAATTTTCAAATGATTTTTCAATCCACTCGAAAATATTGAAAAATCCACAACCTTTATAAATAGATAAAAACATAATTATTCTTAATATTCATATTAACCTAAGGTTACTTTTTAACTATGGTTTTTGTTTTAATTTGCGCAAATCATTTTAAATCAATTTTGAATATTATATCCTATTTTCATAATTCATGAGGAGGATATTTTGAGTAGAGGAAAAAGACCGAAGTGGATGATTGAAATAGCGATTGAAAGGATGAATATCCTTTTTGAGCGTGCCGAGATGGAATTCATCACCCATCCGGAAAGATCCGATCGTTATGTAGAACTTGCTTTGAAGTTATCCACCAAGTACAATACGAAGGTCCCTGAAAAGTGGTCCAGAAGATATTGTAAGAAATGCAAGAAATTCCTTTACCCTGGTCATAATTGCACCGTCCGGCTAGTTAACTCGGAAGTTAACATTTTTTGTGGTGAATGTGGCCATGTTATGAAAATTCCTTATCACAGGGAAAAAAAGTTAAAAAGGAGAGCTAAATATGAGTCAATCAAAAAAAGAAATGATGAATAGAGCTCTTTCCGCAATGACAATCAACATTGGTAAAAGTGGCGTTAATGATAATGTTATCGAAGAGATTAAACGTCAGCTCAAGGCTAATGAAATTGTTAAACTTAAATTTGCAAAAAATATCGCTAGAAATAAAGATGATTACATCGACGAAATTGTCACAAAAACAAGAGCTCAGCTCATTGACGTTAGAGGACATGTTGCTGTAATCTACAAAAAAAAGCCTTAAACATTATAAATTTAGAGTTACAGGCCCTATTTTTTTAGGTCTTAAATTTACAGTGGATTAAGCTACAATAAAAATAAATATTGGAGAATTAATATGACTACTGTATTTGATGTACCTGCAGATTTATTAATTGAAAAAGTCGCAGAAGAATTTAAAAATAATGATAAAATCAATTCCCCTGCCTGGTCCAATTTTGTTAAAACTGGTGTTCACAAAGAAAGAAAACCAGAAAACGCAGATTGGTGGTATATTAGGACTGCTTCCATTATCAGAAGAGTATACATGGATGGTCCAGTGGGAGTTATTAGTTTAAGAACTTTTTACGGCGGTAAAAAAGACCGTGGAGTACGTCCTGAAGTTTTCAGAAAAGGAAGTGGATCTATCATCAGAACCGCACTTCACCAATTAGAAGACGCAGGATATGTTGAAAAAGTTGAAGGTGGAAGAGTTGTTAGTCCAGCAGGAAGATCATTCTTAGATAAAATTTCTGCTGAAATTATTAAAGATATTCCTGAACTTGCAAAATATTAATTAGATTATTTGGAGAGTTTGATATGAGCGATTTAGATGAAATTCGTCAAAAAAGGATGGCTGAGTTGCAAGCTCAACAAGCTGCTGCGCAAAATCAAATGCAACAGCAAGCAGCTGCTCAAGCACAGCAACAAGAAGCTCAAAGACAATTCGAAGCTCAGAAAAAACAAATGTTAGCTCAAATTATGACCCCTGAGGCACGTAATAGATTGGCTAACCTTAAGTTAACTAAACCTGAACTTGTTAATCAAATTGAACTTCAATTGATTCAATCTGCGCAAGCAGGCAGTTTAAGAGGTAAAGTTACTGATGATCAGTTAAAAGTTCTTTTAAGACAAATTGCTGGTCAGAAAAGAGAAATTAAAATCACAAGGAAATAATATCAATGAAAGCTGGTGTTTTGTATAGTGGTGGTAAAGATTCATCTTTTATGGCAGTCATGCTTAAAAGGTTAGGTCTTGATGTAGAATTATGCACCGCTAACTTTGGCGTATACAAGTCATACATTCCAGCAAGCAAATCAGCAAAATCCTTAGGTTTTAATCATAGGGTTCTTGATTTGGACATCGGATTGCTTGATAAAACCTGTGACATGATAATGAATGACGGGTTCCCGAATGATGGAATCAAATTCATCCACGAAAATGTCATTGAAAAGGTCGCTGAGGAGTACGATATTATTGCAGACGGGACAAGAAGGGATGACAGAACCCCGAAACTCAATGTCAATCAAATAAGAAGTCTTGAAGATAGAAAAGATGTCCAGTACATTAATTTGGACAGTTTTGGTCACAAATCTGTTAAGTTAATCACATCAAATCTATTCGAAATATCTCATGAGAAGAGCAACAAGGACAACAGTTCAGATTATGAGGTTGAAATAAGGACTTTGATTGATGAGAAAGGAGGAAATTCATTGGACATTTTCCCCGAACATTATCAAACTCGTGTTATCGGATATAAAAAATAATTATTATATGTATTACAGGTGAGAAAATGAGTAGAAATAAACCATTAGCTAAAAAATTAAGAATGGCAAAAGCAAACAAACAAAACAGGAGAATTCCAATCTGGGCTTATGCTAAAACTAACCGTAAACTTAGATACAGACCAAAACCTAGACATTGGAGAAGAAACAGTCTTAAATTATAAGAGGGGTTATTATGGAAAGAGTTTACACAATTCCACTTAGAAATGTAAAAAACGTTAAAAGGACTATCAGAGCTCCTAGAGCTATCAGAGAAGTAAAAAACTTCTTAACCAAACACATGAAAGCTGAAGAAGTAAAAATTGATGAATCTATCAATCATGCTATTTGGGAAAGAGGTATTCAAAAAATACCTTCTAAAATTACTGTAAAAGCAGTTAAAGATGATGATGGTGTTGTACAAGCTACTTTAGCAGAATAGCTATAGTACCTTTACCATGCTATTGAGTACAAATGTGAGGTAACAATATGTTAAAAAGAGTAGATATTGTAGGAAATCCGAATGTTGGAGTCTTTGTTCTAGCAACTGACGATTTAGCTATTGTTCCTTATACCCTTTTAGATGAAAAGGCGGATATTATTAAGGAAGCTTTAGATGTTGAAGTTGTTAAGTCTTCAATTTCAGGTAGCAGTCTCATTGGATCTTTAGCTGTTGCTAATTCAAATGGTATTGTTGTTTCCCCACATGTTTTGGATAGAGAAATTAAACAGTTTGAAGAGCTTGGTTTAAATGTGGCAACAATTCCGGGTCAATACACTGCTGTGGGTAATATTGTTGCAGCAAACGACACCGGAGCTATCGTAAGCCCATTTTTATCTGACGAAGCTGTTCAAGTGATTGAAGAGACTTTGGATGTTAATGTCGAAGCAACTTCCATGGTTGGCAGCGACATTATCGGTTCTTTGATTTCAGTTACCAACAAAGGATTCTTAATCAGTGGTAACGCTGTTCCAAGTGAAATAAACTTTGCTCAAGAAGTATTTGGTGTAGAAGGAGATATTGGTACTGTTGGTAGAGGTATTTCTTTAGTCGGCGCTTGTATCATTTCCAATTCAAATGGTGCAATTGTAGCTAAAGATAGTACTGGTCCTGAAATGGCTAGAGTTGAAGAAGCATTAGGCTTTTTAGATGATTTTTAATTAATATATCATGAGGGATTTAATATGATAACAAAAATTTACAGAGTTAAAGGTACTTTTGTAATGGGCGATGAATATCATAAGTTTACTAAAGAATACAAAGCTACTTGTGAAGCTGATGTAGAACAAAAAATCTACGAACGTTTCGGAAGTAAACATGGTATTACCAGGAACCAAATTTCTATTAAAGAAATTGAAGAAATTGCTCCTGAAGATGTCGAAGACCCAATCGTAAAAGAAATTTTATAGGCACGTGTAGGTGTTATTATGGAAGATCAGCAAAGATTAAACAATCTTCTTAATGAAATTAATGCATACAGACAGCAAGCTGAGTTAATCCAACAACAGATTGAATTGATTCAAGCTTCCATCGCTGAAGTGGATGCATTATCCAACACTCTCGATGACATTGAAGGAAAAGAAGCAGTTGAAGCTTTCGTTCCTGTAGGTGCTGGTTCTTTCATTAAAGGGGAACTTAAAAGTACTGATGAAATCATTGTAAGTATCGGTTCCGGCCTTGCTGTAAAAAAAGATGCTGATGGCGCCCGCGAAATTCTCGCTGGACAAAAAGAAGACTTAAAAGATAGCTTAGATAAAATGTTAGCTAACTTACAACAATGCTCTGACATTATGGGAAGTCTTCAAGCACAAGCTGAACAGATTGCAGCTGCAGCTCAAGGCAACATTACTCAAATGTAATGGCATACTTTACAATTTTTTCTTTTTTTTCTTTTTTTGATTTTACAATTTTTTAATTTAGTCTTTTTTTTTTTTATTGATTTTGTCACTATAAACTCATAAGTTTCAATCCCATGAAAGATTTGTTAAAATTGATGATAAATGTGATGGATGGAGCGAAACGTCTAGTTATGTCCTGTTCTATTAAAATAATTTGATTCAGCACCCACCATGTGTTTAACTAAAATTAAAGGCAAAATCAGGGTTTATTCAACGTCAAAACCCTTTTCTATCATGCTGTTTTTAAGAATCTCCATAGCTTTTATAGTATCTTGTCCAGAAACCCTCTTAATCATACGATTGTTTTCATTGAACCTTCCGACAAAATAATCCTGCTGTTCCTTACTTACAAGGTCAAGCCGAGTATAGTTTGTAAGGCATTCCAGAAGCGCAAATACTCCTCGGTTTAAAGCCTTTGCACATGGATTGTTTTTGACTATTTCCACAACATCACTGCTTATGATATAAGCTTCTCCATTTGATGTTACATGGTCTTTAATCGGATCCATTTTTCTAATATCTGTGACATCACAAATGATATATGCTTCTGCATTTTTCAATATTGCAATGTCCTCATCATCTGTAAACTCTTCAATATCCAAGTTTCCGATGGTTGAATTTACAAAATTTATGGGATCAAATGTAATATTTACAACATATTTTCGTGTTTCCATAATGTTTTTCAGGGTTTGTGTGCCGACAAATAATCTGCATCCAAGTTTGTCTTTGCCTTTGCATACAATTCCTATTGGCGCTGCATTTTTTACACCGTCCTTGCTCATGGTAGTGTAAATCCCTTCATATTTCTGCCCTTCTTCAATTCCAATATCTGTCAAATCCAGAACCATTTTATCACCATATTAATTTACATTTTAATTATAATATCTATTTATTAATCTAATTAAAAATTATTGTCAAAACACCATTTAAAACGACATCATCTTTACTATTTTTAACTGTAATTAACTTTTTGTTTTTAAAAATCAGTATTTATTTAGATTATTGGGCTTAACTGAGAAATTATTTCCTTAAAATAAAGATTTAGCTAGTAATTTTAAAAGATATATAAATAGTATGTTAAAAATGGTTTACATTAGAATAATTCCGTTTGAAATATAGGGATTTAAAATTTGAGAGTTTTGGACCGCTCCGTTTTTTCTTTTTTTCACTTTTACAATTTTCAAATTTGGTCTTTTTTTACTCTTTTTTAAATAATATAAAAAATATAGATATTATTAATTAAATTTTTCACTAACTGATAGGTAGGGTTAATTTTGTTTGAATCATTGAAAAAGAAATTTTCACGTACTAGTGAACAATTGGAAGAAGAGCTTAAAGAAGAGGCTATGCAAGAAGATAATTTCCAGGAAGAATCCGGAAAAAGGTTTTCATTTTTCTCATTCGGCAGAAAAAAAGAGGAAGAGGATGCTGATGAATCCACTCTCCTTCCGGAAGCTGAAGAAGATGAAGAAAAAATTATCGAAGACACTCCAGAAATTGAAGAATTAGAGGAGGATTCTGAAGCCACTGAAGAGAAAAAATCTCGTTTTTGGAGCAGGAATAAGGATAAGGATGAGGAAGATTCAGAAGAGGATGAAGATTCAGATGATGGGTCTGAAGAGAAGAAATCTCACTTCTGGAGTAGGAATAAGGATAAGTATGAAGAGGATTCAGAAGAGGATTCTGAAGAAGAGGAGTCTGGAGAGAAGAAATCTCACTTCTGGAGCAGAAACAAGAATAAGGAAGATATTTCTGCCGATGGAGAAGCTAGCGGAGGACTTTTCTCCTTTGTAAGAGAAAAAACCATTCAGGAAAAACACGTTGAAGATGTGTTGTGGGACCTTGAAATGGGTCTTCTTGAAGGGGATGTTGCAATGGAAGTTGCAACTGAAGTGGTTGAAAGTGTAAAGAACAACCTTGTCGGTAAAAAGATTAAAAGAAGTAATGATATCACTGAATTAACTTACAACGCTTTAAGAGATTCAGTAGCCGAAATTATTGATGTTCCAGGCAAATCCATGACAGAAATGATTGAAGAGAAAAAGGTTCAAGGAGAACCTCTTGTCGTAATGTTTGTCGGAATTAATGGTACTGGAAAAACCACAACAATCGGTAAACTGGCAAATTACTATCTTAAAAAAGGTTACACTCCTGTAATTGCAGCTTCTGACACATTCAGGGCAGGAGCTATTGAACAGGTAACTTATCATGCTGATAATGTCGGCGTTAAAATCATCAAGCACCAAAAAGGCTCAGATCCTGCAGCAGTAGCATACGATGCTGTAGAGCATGCCCGTGCACAGGGAAAAGAGCTGGTCTTGATTGATACTGCCGGAAGGATGCAGACCAATACCAATCTTATGGATGAAATGAAAAAAATCAAGAGGGTAGCCAACCCTGATTTAGTCATATTCGTCGGTGATGCGCTGACAGGTAACGACGCAACCGAACAGGCTGCAAAATTCAATGAAGCTATTGACATTGACGGAGTCATTTTAACCAAAGCCGATGCGGACAGTAAAGGTGGTGCATCCCTTTCAATAGGTTACGTCATCAAAAAACCGATAATGTTCTTGGGTGTCGGCCAGGGATATGATGACATCATGGAATATGATGCTGAATGGATGTTAAATCAATTGTTCAGCGAAGATGAGACAGCAGTTGAAGCTTTAGAGGAATAAATGAATATCAAAAAAATATTATTGATGATATTGGCGGTTCTAGTCATAATCGCCATAGTATCAACAACTTTGGGTGTTGGAAGTGACAATTCATTAGCCCAGTCATTAAAAGCGAAGGAAAACGTTTCCATGGCTGTTACAGGCGATGTAATGTTTGCACGAAATATGCCTGGCGTTTTGAGTTTGGACTCAAGCCCATTTGAAGGAGTAAGTAATGTAACATCCAATGTTGATTTGCTTTTGATAAACTTTGAAAATGCAGCAACATACTCTGAAAATCAGATAAAAGGCGATGTGCCTTTAAAATGCGACCCAAGTTATGTTCCATTGGCCAAGGCCAACAACAATACTGTCGCATCTCTTGCCAACAACCATGCATTCGACTATGGTATTGAGGGCATGCAGGATACAGTCAAATATCTGGGAGATGCAGGAATAACTCCTATTGGCGCAGGTGAAAATGAAAACGAAGCCCACAACGCCGTTGTCAAGGAAATAAAAGGCAGAGACATAACAATTCTAAATTATATGGATTCAAACAATTTTGTAGAATATGGCTATGAGGTAATGCCTTATGCAAATGGATCTTCTGCAGGATATTCTGCATATGACTCAGAAGATGCTCAAAAGCAGATTTCCGAAGCAAAAGACAGGGGATCCGATTTGATTGTAGCATATCTTCACTTTGGAAATGAATATTCCACTTCTCCAAACGAAGATCAGGTTAAAATTGCCCATGAATTGATTGATTACGGTGCGGATGTTGTAATAGGTTCTCACCCTCATGTTCCTCAGGGAGTTGAAATGTATAATGGAAAACCGGTCTTTTACAGCCTTGGAAACTTCATATTTGACCAGTCAAACCCTGAAACCCATGTGGCATATTTCGTCAAAATCGATTTGGTAAATGATACAGGCAGATGTACAGTTTATCCTATAGTCATTTCAAATTACTTGCCTCAGTTCATGGGTGAAGAAGAGGGCACAGCTCTTTTAAGCGGACTGTCTCCACAATCCAAAGAGATGGAAATTCATGATGGCGTAGGTACCTTAAATTTCAATTTGACTGAAAATTAATATTTTCTTTCAAATTCATTATTTTTTAATTTTAATTCTTTTATTTTTATCAAATCTATTAAATTTTACATTATTTTATTTATAGGATGTTTAAATAATATCATTTTTGCTATAGCGAGTCAACAAATCAATATTTCATTCATGATTAGATTAGTATTTATCTATTTTAAATTCCATTTATTTAAGCTTATTATACTTTATTTTAATATAATTGTTCTTTTATTTTCAATTTATATGTATTTTTTATCTTTTTTTATTAATTTAGTCAATTTTAAAGCTATTTTCAAATTTTAAAGTTTTAAAAACATTTATATATGGTTTAAAATATAACTTTATCCACGAATTGATTTTTTTTAAAAATATAATGGATGGTGAAAAGATTTCGATAAAAAATAAGGCATTAGTAATTTCTTTAGTATTGATGTTGTTTTTAATACTAGGTGCTGTCAGTGCAGCAGATACTAATGTTTCAGATATTCAAAATTCAAATGAAAATGTAAATGTCGATTTGAATGAGGATAACGATATTTTAGAATCTACATCTGATGATAATTTACAAGATAATGAAGAGAAAACTAATTTAAGTTCAACTGAAGGCGAGAATAGTGTAGCTAGCCCAGAAAATAATGATGTTGTTGCTAGTCAAGAAAGTGAAGTTTTAGGAGATGTTGAAGCTTCAATGAAAGTCGTATCTCCTTCAGTGATAGTAAATAAAGAAGCATTTTCTGTAAGATTAACTGATGCAAATGGAAATGGACTAGCAAATAAGGAAGTGAAATTTTCACTTAATGGAGGCCATTTCACAAGATACACTGATGCGTCAGGTTACGCTAATTTAAAATTAAATTTACAAACTAAATATTATACAATTCATTACATGTTTAATGAAGCCGGTTACACTACCGTTAAAGGCAATTCAACTTTTTTAGTTGTCAGCGATAATCAGCCAACATTTGCCGCAAGCACATACATTGCTTACAGGGGATTCATGAATCCTTATACTGTAGCATTATCCGTTGATGGAGTAAAGTTGGCAGATAAGAGAATAAAACTCACTCTTGATGGAAAAACATATTACAGAACTACCGATGCCGATGGAAAAGCCGTTTTAAACATTTTCTTAAGTCCTGGAACTTATGTTGTAAGATACATTTTTGATGCTCAAGACGGCCTTAAAAAGGCTTCCGGATGCAAAACCATAATAGTTAGGCAAGGAATGCCGATTACAATTACTTCAGCATCCTCCCTGACAATGCCTGAAATGGTGTCTACACCTTATAAGGTAAAGGTGCTTGATGCTAGAGGAAATCCCGTTAATGGAAAAATCATTTTCAAAATCAAGGGCAAGTCCTATACAAGAACCATTGGCAGTGACGGCATTGCTTCTGTAAACATCAAATTGCCTCAAGGTACCTACAAAATCGCTAGTTACCACAATAAAGACTCATTATACAATTACAGGTACCTATCCAAAGACATAAAAACAGTTCAAGTAACTAAGGATCACGGGTTCTGGATTTTCGGTTCCGATATGAACAATGTGAACTTGAATACCTTGAATCAATATGGAACCAAGCACATATTCCTGAATTATTATGCACTTGAATTATATGGAAAGGCAAATGTGGAAAAATTCATAAGCAAAGCAAATAATTATGGCATGAAAGTCCACATATGGATGCAAGTGTTCTATGATGGAAGTTGGATTTCACCGGTAAACAGCGACGGGTCATATAAATACAGCTTCTTCAACTCTAAAATAAATGAAGCAAAATCTTATGCTGCCATTAAAGGTGTTGCTGGAGTTCACATGGACTATTTAAGATTCCCTGGAACCGCTTATAAACATCAAAACGGTGTGAAAGCTATCAATTACTTCACAAAACAGCTAGCAACTGCAGTGCATAAAGTAAACTCCAAGTTAATTGTTTCTGCGGCCGTGATGCCTGAAGTAAGTTCCAATAAATATTACTATGGCCAGGACATTCCTACATTATCCAAATATCTGGATGTAATTGTTCCTATGATTTATAAGGGAAATTATGAGGCAGGAACTTCCTGGATTAAGTCAACAACTGCGGCGTTCGTAAAACAAAGTAACGGTGCAAAAATCTGGACAGGACTTCAAGCTTATAGGTCTGACGACGATGTAACTTTATTATCCTCTACAGAGCTTTATAAAGATGCTAAAGCTGCAATGGAAGGAGGAGCAGCGGGAGTTATATCCTTCAGATGGGGTGTATCAAATTACATTAAATTCCACACATTATAGAAATTGATTTTTCTATAATCTTACTTTTTTTTTAAAGAGGTGCGTATGAAAAAAATATTCTTGTTTTCAATTATTCTTTTAACACTATTCCTGGCTATTTCTTCAGTTTCAGCTACTGAAAACGTAACTGACGTTCTTGATGATGTGGATGGAGATACTGTTGGAGGAATCATTGAAGAAAATGCGTTTGAAGAAAGCATTTCGGTTGAAAATGATAACTTGACTGAAGATGCAGACAGTGAATCTGAACGGGATATCTATCAGGCAAGCCATGATGATGATATTGGCAATTCTGTGGAAGTGGAAAGTTATCAGGCTAGTGATAATAATGCAATGGCCACTTCTGATGTTACAAAGGCCACTTCTAAAATGGCAACCTATAAATCTGCAAGCTACGATTCATTTCTCACCAAACTTACATTCAAATTAACTGCAGACGGTAAGAATTTAGCCACCAAAACGATTAAAGTATCTGTTGACGGTAAACGTTACAACATTACTACTGATATCAATGGTATTGCAAACCTTTATCTTACCTTTAAGAAGGGATCCTGCTTTGTTTATTATATCTACTCCGGAGATGCCACTACAGAATATCTTAAAGGTAAATTTACTGTATGTACTGGAGCATCCTATAAAACCCATATGACTGTGGCCGATAAGGATATCAATTACAGGGCAGGTTCCAGAACAGTGTTCGGAATCAAGCTATGCGATGAAAAAGGCAATGCCTTAAAAAATCAGGTAATCAGATTTACAATTAAGGGCAAAACATACACTGCCAAAACAGCATCCAATGGGTATGCGAAGATTTTTGTAAAACTTAACCAGGGATACCATAAGATGGCAGTATCATTTTGGGCAAATAAGCCTTATTTGAAATCAATGCTTTCCCATACAATCTATGCAAGGCCTGCAATGGGCGCAGGTAATGGATATTGGGTTTTTTCAGACAATATGAACAGCGTTAATTTCCAGGCATTGAAAAACAATGGCTGCAAACAGATATTATTGCATGTCCACTCAATTTCCGTTCACGGACAATCTGCTGTGGAATCATGGATTGCAAATGCGAACCGTCACGGAATCAAGGTTCATTTATGGATGCAGATCTGTTATGGTGAAGGAGGATGGGTTTCTCCTGTAAGGGATGACGGTTCATTCAAATACGCTTGGATGAATTCCAAAATTTCTGAAGCGATAAGCTATTCTAAAGTGAAAGGTGCTGCTGGAGTACATTTGGATTATGTAAGATACGGTGGAACAGCCCATAACCACATCAACGCTGTAGAATCCATCAACTATATAGTTAAAAAGGCTTCACTAGCAATCCATAAGGTAAGGGCAAATTCAATCTTTTCAATTGCTGTCATGCCAGAACCGGATATGATGCATTATTATTATGGTCAGGACATTCCGACATTGAGCAAATATGTTGATGCAATTATACCTATGGCATATTGCGGCAATTACGGCCAGTCAAATAACTGGCTCACTTCTGTAACAAGCACATTTGTCAAGCAATCCAATGGTGCTCAAATTTGGTGCGGATTGCAAGGTTATGTTTCTGATTATGATGTCACTCCGCTATCTCACTCAGCACTTCTTAAGCAAGCAAAAGCGGCTAAGGATGGTGGGGCTGCTGGTTCAATAATATTCAGACATGGATACTGTCCAAATCTTAAATTTACTTGGGTTTAGAAAGATTCAATCTTTCTACCATTTTCTTTTTGACAAGGCTTTGAGTCTCTTTTTCTCAATGTTTTTTTGTTTATCTGATTGATATTGCTTTTTTTGGCGATTGGTTGCTGTTTCATTGTTTCGCATTATGGTGACAAGATCTATGGAGTTTCCGCTGCAGGCAAGCATTATCCTGATTTCTTTGTAATCTTTTGATTCCGGTGCTTTATAAACAACGGCATATTTCTCTCTTTCAACGTGTTCCCAACTCAAAGGTTCTTCATTCATCAAACAATCGATAACATAGCTTCTTGAAAGTCCATTTTCATCGAGACGTTCCTGGAAATGTCTGTTTTCAAAACACCAGTTTATGCTTGAAGTTTCTCCCATTATGAATTTATCAAAAACATTCATTTTTATTCACAATTATAATCTGTTAGGTTTATTATATATTATTTACATAAATTTATCCAATAGAGGAAATTATTATGTCTGAACAAGCACAATGGGATTCATCCCTGGCGTTTATATTTGCAATGATTGGGGCCGCTGTTGGTCTGGGTAACATCTGGCGTTTCAGTTATGTACTTTATTCCAATGGTGGAGGGTCATTTTTCATTCCTTACTTTATTGCGATTGCTATAATGGGAATCCCTTTTTTAATATTAGAATATGGTGTGGGATTTAGTTTCAAGGAATCGTTTTCAAAAATCATGCGGAAAATAAAGCCGGAATTTGAAATCATTGCTTGGATATTGGTTCTTTTTGTCTTTGTAGTAACAATTTATTATATGGTAATTCTTAGTTGGGATTTAGTATATCTTTTAAGCAGTTTCACTTTCGGATGGGGAACTGATACCGCGGCTTACTTCGTAAACACTGTCGGCGGTAGTTCCAACCTTTCAAATGCCAGCTTTTTATTAATCCCTACAACAATTTGTGTTTTATTGTTATGGATTGTATTATGGTTTATTTCACACAAATCTGTAGATAAGGGAATAGGTAAAGTTTCTAAAATATTAATCCCGTTACTTTTCGTCATAATGGGTTTCATTGTTATTTATGCATTGACTTTGCCTGGTGCGGCAATAGGTATTGAAACATTGCTGACTCCTAAATGGGATATGCTTTTTGATGTAAACATATGGCTTGCGGCTTTTGCTCAAATTATCTTCTCATTAAGTATGGGCCAAGCTATTGCACTTACATATGCCAGTTACTTACCTGAAAACTCCAAATTAATTGACAACGTTTTGATTGTTGTTGCTTCAAATTCAGCTTTTGAAATATTTACAGCATTTGGGGTATTCTCAATTTTAGGATACATGTCAATGACAGCAGGTACTCCAATGATCCAATTGGTAACTGAAGGAACTGGTTTGGTATTTATCGTATTCCCAATGATTTTCAATATAATGGGACCTATCGGACGTATTTTAGCTCCATTACTGTTCTTAGCTATTTTATTTGCAGGAGTCACTTCAGCGCTAGGTTTCTTCGAACCGATGCTGAATTCAACTTCAAACAAATTAGGATGGTCCCGTAAAAAAACAGCCACTATCTTATCTGTAATAGCTTGTTTCTTCTCTTTAATTTTAACAACAGGAATCAGCAGTTATTTGGTTGGAATTATTGATTCATTCGTTAATGAATTCGGAATATTGTTGTTAATCGGTATTCAATGTATTATATTTGCATGGTTCTATGGTGTGGAACACTTTTTACCTGCATTGAACGAACATTCAACATTTAAAGTTGGTAAAATATGGAGCTTTGTAATTAAATACTTGCTTCCAGTCGTATTAATTTTAATGTGGATTGTTGGTATTATCAGTTTATTCAGCACTGCTAAAAGCTTTGAGATAATGGTTGATCTGGTCATTATCATTGCAGTTTTAGTCTTTGCGTTTATACTAACCAAAATCAAACCTGCAAGTGAATAATCTTTTTATTCGCTTTTTTATTTTTTAAGTGTATATTCTTAAATGAATATAATCTGATTTTTTCCGCAAACTTATTTTAAATATATCTTGGACTAATTATTTGGACATATTTTTAACTAACATATAAAATACTTTGAGCTATTTTTCATTATTTGCCATTCTTTTTTTCACACGATTTTAGAATTCTCATTGGTAAAATTAGTTCATGTTATCTTCAGAGTTTTTTCCCATGTTCATTAAAATAAGAGTATGCTTGCCGTGTTGCAAACGAAACAATATTGTATATAAAAAAAGTTCTGTTGTCAGATAAATCTAAAGGATAGAAATCCTTTAGACTTAAACTAAAATAATTTTTTTAGTGTAACCGAAGTTACAATTATTATTCTTTAAATGTATTTATTTAAATGTTTAGTTATTTAGGCATGCTTAAATAATCATATTTGGTAATATGGCGCCTATTTTTGATAAAAATCTAAAAAAAAGAAAAAGTGAGGTACTCTAGAAGTATTGAGTACCACTAGTTGGTTCCAAGCTAATTCCTTGAGTGTCCTGCAGGTTTCCATAGCAATCATATACGTTAACGGTAGCGTAATCAGGATATAGGCTATAGGAATCAGCGCTAGCAATGTTTACATATCCTGTTGATTCTACAGGTGTTGTAACGTAATTGCCTTGGTTCAAGCTATTTCCATCCCTTGAATAGAAAATTTTAATACCAATCTCTTCGCCTGCGTGTTCAGCACCCAGATAGATTTTGGCAAAGGTCTTATCATCTAAACCGCTTCCGGTTGTAAATGACCCTCCTCCTATGTATAGAGGATATGTTGTTTTTGTAGGGTTGTCTGTTATAACAGATTCCGGATTCGGATTGTTTTGACTAATCTTATTTGGGGATTTAGGGGCTTGAGTCTTTTGTTCATTTGTTTTTTCAACTACTTTTTCAACAGGGGTTTTGCTTTCTTGTGTTTTTGCAACAGTTTTGTTAACCTGATTTTTGGTTTTTTCAACTGTTTTGTTTACTTGATTTTGTGTTTTGTTCACGGTTTTGTTTACTTGAGTAGTAACGTTTTTTGGAGTTTTTACTTCTTTAACTGTCAAAGCACTGGTATCTTTTACATTGCTTGTGTTTGCCATTTTCTGCAATAGGTTCAAATCGTGTCCTGTAAGGATGATGTCTGTATCGTTTACAGTTTTTACAAGCTCATAGAAAGTACCGTTTCTACTTAAACTGGAGTATATTTTAACATCTGAACTGTTGGATGCTACCAGATCCATGTTGTCTGAAATCAAACTGTCAGTCAAGTTTTTATTTATAATGATTCCTTCAATCTCTTTTGCATAATCTCCGGAGTTTTTGTAGTATAACATTCCTTTTCCTACTTCAGTCTGATTATTCTTTAAGCTAAAATCAGATCCAACTGGAGTATCTATTTCAAATGCTTTAAAATCCTGAGTTTTTAGTTGAATATTGGAATTCGCTTTATCATTATCAGCACCCATTCCTTGTGAGTAAATAAATATTCCAGCTAGGATAATCAACGCAATAGCTATTAAGCCAATAATCAATGTTTTGTTTTTATCCATTTTCTAAACACCTCTCTAATAGTATATTTAATGCAATGTTATATATAAATTGATATTTTCACATCAGATTGTATTTTATCATAATAAATCCTATTATTGCCCATTTTCGTTATTTTATTGGAGTAATCTGCACTTCTGTATAGGATGGCTTTTTGAAATTGAACAATTCAAGTTAAATTGAATTTTATCAAAATTTTATATATCATGTCGACAAAATAATATTTAAAGAGGCGATATTTTGAAATTTAATAAAGTTTTTATTTTATCTTTCATTTTATTAGCTATTCTTCTCATAGGCGCTGCAAATGCAGCGGAAAATACTACTGAGGGACTTCAACAAACAGACAGCAATGAAATTTCCATTGATGATGACATGGAAATTCCAACAGAAACCCCGCAAGATGATGATTATCTTGCAAACGAAACATCAACACTAAGCAACGAAGTTAATCAAAGCGAAATAGCTAGTGAAATCAATATAACATTTGAAAAGCAAATGTGGAGATACAACTTAAGCGACGTTAAAGTAGATTTGCCTGAAAGCGCTTCAGGTGTATTTTCCTTAAAGATAGGTCACGAAACAATTTACAATGAGACCATTACAAACAAATCTTTCTCAATTCCAATCAAAATGCCTGACTATCACTATCCGATTTTCATCAATAGATGGCCATCCAGTGATTATATGGTATATCAGGTAACTGCATATTACAATGGCATTGATGTGTTAGATAGCCCGATTCATTTCATGCTTAACGCTCCGGACAGCTATAATATATTGACTGTTCCACCTGAAATTTTACAGAATGCAATAAATCATTTAATGTCTATTCAGCTCCCGTATTCTGCAAACGGAATAGTTAAAGTTTATGTGGACGGCAAATTGATTAATCATACCAATGCTGCCGGGTACTGGTTTAACTATGATATTAATGAAGTCATTTCATTACCTCTGGGCAATCATACAATGTGTGTCCAATATTCAAATGACACATATTACGCTCCAAAAAATGTAACAACCACTTTTGACGTTGTAAACGTTTTAATCGATATTCCAGATACCATTTACATTAACCATGACTCCTGCGTAACAGTTACTGTTCTCAATACTACCTCCGGTACAGTATATGTTTATTTAGATGGTAAATTCGTATATAAATCTAAAGTTGATAAACATGGGGAATTTTTGCTTTCCCTTGAAGATTATTTGAGATGCAATTCCAGCGAAGTGACAGTTGCATTTATGGGTGCTGAGTACTGCAGAGTCCTGACAAAAGATGTCAATATAACCTATGATTTCGGTATTGAGTATATACGTCCCGTTTTTGAAGTTGGCGAAGAAAACATTATTGACCTGTGGTTCCCGGACAATTTCAACAATTCTCTGGTAACCGTAACAGTCGATGGTGTAGACTATCCGTTTGTACATCCTGATTACATGATGAATAACTGGGTTGAAGTTGACGTTTCCAAAGTGGGTGTTGGAAACCATACCCTTGTTGTTTCCTATCCGGGTGATGATTTGTTTGCACCTAAAACCGAAAGTTTAAATTTCACTGTAATCTATGCCATCAATGGCCCTGACTGGGTTATTGAATTTAAGGATTCATCAGCATTTCATTTAACCCTTCCTAGTGATGCCGATGGTAATCTGTCAGTTTATATCGACGGCAAGTTATATAAAACTTCAAGGTTAGCTGACGGCAAAGCAGTCATAAAAGTAGATGATTTGGCTCCGGGTGAGTATATTTTTGCAGCCGAATACACAGGTGATGATTATGATGTTGACAATATCACAAGATTCTGTGAAATTGGGCCAAGAATTGCATTAAACCAATACTTCACAGTAGGTTCCAATGAATATATGATATTTGAAGTTCCTCAATCTTGCAGTGGAAACATAACAGTTGAAATAGGTGACAGGATATTCAAAAGAACTGTTGTCAGTGGTGTTGTAAAGATATCTCTAAAAGACTTTAAAGTCGGAGAATATGATGTGGACGCTTCCTATTCCATTGATGGCTATGAAGGTGTCGCATGGGATTATTTCACTGTTGTAAAGCCAAAAATACAAATCAAATCAATCAACCTATACACTTCCGGAGTTTATGCATCTGTTAAAATATTGGATGCACAGGGAAAAGCAATGGCAAACCAATTGGTAACATTTAATATTGCAGGCAAAACCGTCAAGACAAGGACAGGATCCAACGGCATTGCATCATTTAAAGTTTCAGCCAAACTTCTTGTTAAAAAATATAAAGTATATGTTTCATGCAATGGTGCAAAAGTATCCAAAACTCTGCTTGCCAAAAAGGTTGCGACATTAAAAACAGTCAAAATCAAAGCGTCAGCTAAAAGCCTAGTTTTAACTGCAACATTAAAAGAAGGCAAAAATCCAATCAAATCAAAAGTTGTCGTTTTCAAATTCAATGGTAAAACCTATAAGGCAAAGACAGCCTCTAATGGAATTGCAAAGGTTACCATTTCAAAAAATATTTTGAAAAATCTTAAAGTGGGCAAAAGGGTCACTTATCAGGCAACCTATTTGAAGGATATTGTCAAAAAATCAGGTCTTGTATCAAAATAGGGTTTTCCCTATTCTTTTTTTTATTTTTAAAAGATTTAATCGACTTTCTGTAAAAATTTAAATTTTTCGAGTAACCCCATATTTTCATGTAATTTTCAATAAGGTTGCTAAAAATATCTTATTTTACATAACCCGTTAACAATTTATAGGAATATTTGGATTCATAGCATTTTTATTCAAATTTGAAAAATTTTTTAACATCCTCTAAAATCGATAGATATTTTCTAATTTTTTTTGTTCACAGAATTTTTGATCTTTTGTTGTGATGATATTTTTTTTGTTTGAAAAGATTTTGATTTTTTGTGCCATGGAAAATTTTTTTCAATCAAATTTTTTTGCTAAGTTTTGAAAGTTGATATAACTTTTCATAATAATTTATCTGAAAGGGATATCTCAATTCAATTTAAGGACTTCTCTTATTAAAAATTTGTAAGAATTGCAACACAACCTATGGTTTAATGACACATAAAATCAAAATAAATGCAATCATCATAGGTTCTCAAATGGCCTTTTTTCAGGATAATCTTCCAAAAGTCATATTTTTTAGACTTATTGGAACGAAATTTTCTTCCAATAACGAAAACTATTTATATTATAATCATATACCTATGTATGACACTATGTAATACATCAAATTTTCGGGTGAAAAATATGCTTCAGATTAGAAATTTAACCCATTACATTTTGAAGGAAAACTCCCAAAAACGAAGCAAATTTTTATGCGTAGTTGATGAGAGAGGATATTATGATGAAATAGATGTTGAAGGTCATGTTACACTTGAAGAGGCACTCTCTATGGTGAAATCAATGATGGCAGAAGAATTAATTCACTTATCATTGAAGGAAACAGTTGCCAAAATTCATGCTCCAGATGACACCTATGAGTTTTTTGGTCTGGATTTGAGAAACCTGATTTTTGACATTGATATTTTTGATAAGGATTCCGAGCTGTACAAATCATTTGAAAGGTTGATTGTAAACAACTGGCAAAATGAGTTTGCACATGCATACTACTTATTTTCAAACTTGAAGTATATGAAAATTCATGATGACTCGGATAAGAAAACTTTGTATAATCATTATTTCGGTGGCCTAAAGGAATTTCACAATAAGATTAGCTTTCTTGATTATGTCAACTCAAAAGTCAAGCTTCCAATTATTCGCCAGCCTTTACCTTTCATAGACTTGAATCAATTGATTGATTACTACATTATTGATGTCACTGTTAAAAGATCAGAAATTGAATACGTATTGTCCCGAAATGATGTGGATATAAAATTCACAAAGGAAAACAAAAGCCATTGGGAAGGTTTTGCCTATTGTTATGGTATGGACAACGATTTAAATGATTTCGAGGCGTTAAGTTTTGCAAAGCTATTTTCAAGAATCATTTTTGGAAGCGAAGAACCTGCAAAGAAAAATGAATTCATAAAGGAATATCTAATTGAAGAAAAAATCACACAAAGATTTTTCGAATACCCTTCAGATGATGTTGAAATCGAAGACCAGATAAAGGACATATTTTATGCATTGTTCGAAATTTATGCCAACGAAATCAAGGAATATGAATACAAAAATAAGAAGTTGAATTTTAGACTTTCACAAAGGCAATACAATAGGTTCATGAATGTCAAGGGTGAAAACAAGGCTGAAAAATTGGAAAATCTGATTAATTTGTATGATGAAATTTTCAGCTCAGGTGATGAAAATATTGACATTGGGGATTGGTTCAGCGATGACTATATTGAAATTGTGAATATTGAAAAACCGGTTAAAAATTTGAACGACAGCAGGTATAAAAATGTCCGAAAAATACATCCGAAAGAATAAAAATTCCTATAAAATTATTAAAAATTCGCGAGTTTTTGGGAAGTTCGATTCGCTGGATGATGCAATTTTTGTAAGAGAAATCCTAATCAACAATAATTGGGATATCGATAATTTTACACTTGAAATGCACCTCTCTCTGGACAATTATATTCCAGTTTCAAAAATTGATGAAAAATTGGTCATATTAGGTAAATTCAAGGACAAACCAAACGATAAGTTTCTTGAAAAACTTGCCAAAAAACGAATCAGAAATCCAAATAACTCAAAGTATGGGTTGAACATTGTGAAGGTATTTGATTTATTCATGGTCAAAAAACAGATTGCTGGTGATGAGTACGTCTTTGGCGTATTTGACAATCTAGATGATGCCATATTCACCAGAAATTTCTTACTTGACAATAACTGGAACGTTGAAGCGTTTAATGAAGTCGAATATTGCGACGAGTCCGAAACTTATAAAATCGTAAAAGTATATGAGGATAGGGTTTACATATTGGCAACATTCAAATCAAGAAGTGATGCCCTGAACAATATTGAAAATTCAAAATCCGAATTTTTGAATAAAATCACAAAGCACAAGCATGGCCTTGCCAACCACCCTCACCTTGATGCGCTAACAGAACACATTGAAGATTTGGAAAATGAATTCCATATCACCACCGAAGATGATGTTTGGAATTTCAGTGAGGTGAATGATCCATTAAGTGAAATCATTTTCAATTTGACCCCTTGGCAAAAAATCATCTATGATGAAATTTCAGATGAGTTTGCTTTTGATGATTTGGTTCAATCACTGAGCAGATACAAAACTAAAAATTTTGATAAAAAAGTTAAAAGATATCTTGATGAGCTTGTCGATTTAGGTTTGGTTGAAAAATTAGAAGATAAAAATTATAGAAAAATTTAATGGTTCGCAACTTCAACAGTCGCTTTAAGTCTGCACAGGAATTCTGACTTTTTCAGAATTCCATCATCACAAACCTTTTATTTTCTATCAGATAATAATTCCCCAGCTACTCCAATACTTTCTTTTGGATAAGCTTGAACTAAAACAGTTATAGCTTCAACAGGTAATTCATATGCATCAGCAACAACTTCTGATACTTTTTTAACCATTTCTCTTCTTTTTTCTACACTAATTCCATCATTTCCAGCAATTGTAATAACAGGCATTTTTTAACCTCCAATTAAAATTTATAACCAAGATACTATAAATAAATTATTAAAGGTTTTGATATGATGTTAGGTGAAAAAGAACTTGTAAAGTTATTTCCGGATTTTGCAGATTTGATTCAGCCTTCCGGAATTGATTTGGCATTGGATAAGATTTACACACAGGAAAGTGCAGGCTCACTTATAGACAATGAAAAAAATCTGCCCGAAATTAAAGAGATGTCTGGCGATATTTACACACTAAAGCCACATACCGCTTATTTGGCAAGTATTGACAGAAAAATCAAGATTCCAAAAGGATATACAATGCTGTATCTTCCACGCTCAACACTGCTCAGGTCTTTCATTTCCGTTCAAACGGCTGTTGGAGACCCTGGATTTTATGGGACATTAATGTTCATGATTTACAATCATGGGGATTTTGAATATAAAATTAAAAAAGGCGATAGAATAGCTCAAGCTGTAGTATTTCCGGTCGAAGGCTCCGGGGAATATGATGGATCTTATCAAGAGGAAGAAGAATGAATGTAGCAAATTATTTAGTTAAAGTTTTGCAGGAAGAGCAGTTCGAAAATGTTTTTGGAATTCCAGGTGAGCAAATAATGCCCCTCTATGAAGCATTGTCCAAATCAAATATCAATCATATCCTAACCCGACATGAACAGGCCGCTGCCCATGCCGCAGATGGTTATTATAGGGCCAGCGGTAAAATTGGAGTTTGCATCGCAACCGCATCTCCAGGTGCGCTTAATTTCACCATGGCTCTGGCTACAGCATATAAGGATAACATTCCGATGCTGGTCCTAACTGGAGATAATGAACTCAAGTACAGGGGCAGCGATCATTTCCAAAGCCTGCCTCAAGTGGAAATCTTCAGGCACATTACCCAAGATTCATACAATCCGTTGAATGGATCCGAAGCCATATTCTGTTTGAGGGCAGCAATTTTCGCACTCAAAAATAATCCGAAAGGGCCGATTCATATTAATCTTTCAAAAGATGTTCTTTTGAGTGAAGAGTTTGATGACATTGAGTTGTGTTATTTATGTGAAGATGATATGTCAAATATCTCCCGGGCTCAGGAGTTGATTGACAGGTCTTCGAAACCATTGCTGATTTTAGGTGCTGGTGCAATTTCCCAAGCCGATAACATAAAGGGAATTGCAAGCAAATATCAAATTCCAGTAGCCACCACATTTCATGGAAAGGGAATCCTCTCTGAAGAGGATGACCTGAATTTGGGGTTGGTCGGCATACGCTCAACACCTCGTTCAAAATATGCATTTGAAAATGCCGATTGCATTGTTGCATTGGGGATTAAAGCTAGTGAAAGGACATTTCTAGAAATTCCAGATAATCTGATTCATGTAAACATCAATAAAGATGTTTTAGTCGGCGAGTATCCAATCCATGGAAAAGTTGAGGATTTCCTGGCAAATATCAGATTTGCCAAAGTCGATTGGCTGGATGAAATTTTAAAGATTGACAACACTGTTGAAGTTGAGGGCTTAAATGATGATTTAAAGCCGCAAGCAGCCATCAATCAAATTTTAAAAAGATTTGAAGATGAGGTTATTGTAAGTGATGCGGGGAGCCATACGACCTGGACAACACTTCTGATGAAATCCAAATCACCTGGCCAATATCTGTTTTCAGGTGGCCTTGCACCAATGGGTTACGGTTTGCCTGCAGCTATTGGGGCAAGTGTTGCAACCGGTGAAAAAATTATTTCAATAAATGGTGACGGCGGAATCCAGATGAACATTCAGGAGTTGGCCACCTTAAAAAATTATGATTTGAATGTAATTGTATTTATTCTCAACAATTACGAATTTGGAATTATTCGCCAATGGGAAGAATCATTTTATGGGATGGATCCATATCAAGTTAAGTTGGAAAATCCTGACTTTCTAAAATTATCTGCAGCATATGGAATTGATGCAGTTCGTGTTGAAAATTTGGATGACCTGACTATGCTTCTTGAAAAGGATTTGTCAGGACCACTTGTGGTTGAAGTGGTTGTTGAAAGTGAAGATATTCCGCTTCCGAAATGATGAAAATTTTTATTTATCCTTTTTCATGTTTTTCGATTTAATGGGGATTATTTTCATTTAACAAGTGCAGGTGCTTTTAATTTCTATAATATTGCTGGTCAATTTTTATTAGGCCTCATCATGGCCTTAAAAGTATATTAACATAGTCATTATTAAAGTGTCGTTTGGGCTTTAATTTTAAATTTAAAAATATGATAACTTATTTTTTGTTAAATATAATCAAATAATTTTGTTTGCTATGATTTGAAGAAAATTATTCCTTTAGAAATAGTATTGTCTCTTTTAAAGGGGTTTTCTATTTCATGTAGTTATTGACAAATTCTTTAATAATTTGTTCTATTTTGCTATGTTTATCTAGGGGTGCAAAGTAATATTCACCATTTTCTTCAAAAATTATTCCGGCAACTTTCACTTCAGCTGATGTGACTTTTTTATTCAGTTTCAAAAATGATTTTTTTATGACAAATGTAAACCCATAAATTTCACGAAAATGAAATTCTACAGTTTCATCGAAATTGAATGCATGCTTTACTAATTCCATAATGTCATCGTTCATCTAAAACACCCCTTATGAATTTGCGAACATGCTTTTTTGAAAATAATCTTATTGTCGGAACAACCAGCTTTAAAAAATAAATTTCAATTTCATTCACTCCGTGGCCATCAAGCACACTGCCGTTAAATGACGGTTCGGCAGATAATCTCAGTTTTTTATGCATTGGATTTATGGATGCTAAAATTGCCCAGATTATGCCGATATATTTTCCGGTATCTGCATAATCGTCCATACCAAAAATAAGATGGTTATCAAGTGTTTTAATGTTAATGCTATCTAAACAAGATTTCAGAAATATCTTAAAGTCTTCAAAACAAGGTTTGGCCAGTTCAAACAGTTTTTTAAGGTCTCTTTGGCTTTCATCCTCGTCTTCATCATCTTCATCATCGTGGTATTCGTCTTGTGATGGGAATTGACGAGAAATTATTTTGATTTTTTTAAAAATAAGTATTTTTAAACATCCTTTTATTTCACTACCCTTTTTTTCATAGTTTAGGGATATTTTAATCCCTATCAATAGCAAAATAATTATGAATAAGATGATTATTAAGATAATCATCCCAAGGATGCTTAACATATGATATAGTTCCTATTCTTCATCAGTTGTTGTAAATTCCGGTTCAATGTATTCTGATTCATCAAAATCATCATCTTTTTGGGATCCCATGTATTTTTTCACTAAATCAGAGACAATTAAACCTAAATCTGATAATGCTTTGTTGGCTTCTCCACCTTTGCTTAAGTCAAGTACGCGAACTCCTTCAGCATCATTTCCTTTTTTAGGAATCAATACCATTGATACAGGTTCTACTCCCGCACCTGCACCGGCTGCGTCTCCACCTTCTTTGCCAAGTATGTTTTGTCCGCCTCCAAATCCGAATCCCATTTTTACAACTGGAATAAGGATCTTGTCTTCAGTTTCAATTGGTTCACCTATGACATTGTCAACATTGATTAATTTTTGCAGTTCTTCAACTGTTGTTTTGATATTTTTTACCATGGTTTCACATCCTATGTTATATGTATGATATTTGTATTTAATATTTAAAATATTTTTAGTAATCTACTTTTAAAATTTGATTTGATATTGTAATGTTGATTTTTTCATCATTTTGACTTATTTTCCCGCGCAAGTAAACACAAAAAGTATTACTTTTTTTGTTATAATAACGTATGTTTCAAGTGTAACTTTTCACTTATAATCCTTAATTTCAAAATCGAGGGGTATGTTTCAAGTGTAACTTTTTTCTTATAACTTCTAATTTTTGAAATTTGGTTTCATTTCAACTGTAACTTTTCACTTATTTCTTCTAACTTTTAACAAAGAGGTATATTTCAAGTGTAAAAATTTTTGTGATAACTTGTAACTTTGAAGTGAGAGGTGAATTTCAAGTGTAAAAATTTTTAAGTTATAAGTAATATATTTTTTATATTTTTTGTGTTATAACTTATAATGATCTTAAGAGTGGATATTATTTATGTCTGAAATTACAAAATCTTTTTGGAGATTTTTTAATGAAAAAGGTAAATGTACTGTGGACTGGCGGATTTGATTCTACTTTTAGGGTTACACAATTATCCAGAATGGATGTGGAAATAGAGCCTTATTATCTATCAGACGGCAGATTGTCAGAAGAGTATGAATTGAATGCAATAAAGGAAATAACCGAATATTTGAAAGGTTTAAATGAAACAAAAGCCAAATTTTTGCCTATGGTATATCATACTCTTGATGAATTGGAAAAGGATTGCGAAATTGCCGATGCGTTAAGCAAAGTCCTGGAAAATGATTATCTTGGAGGCCAGTACAGGTATCTAGGCCCCTTTTCAAAGAGGTATCCTGGAGTGGAGCTGTCCGTACATAAGGATGACAAGGCAATAAGGGTCATCAAGAAGTATGGTGCCTTAAGGAAAGTCCACGATGAGACAATAGGCGAGTATTATGTCCTTGACGAGTCTAAATCCCCTGACTATTTAATTGAACTGTTTAAAAATTATCACTTCCCTTTGGTTGACTATACCAAAAAACAGATTAGAAAGGAATATAATGATTATGGTCTGAAAGAAGTGATTTCAAAAACCTGGTTTTGCCATAATCCTATAAGGGGCAAACCTTGCGGATACTGCAATTCCTGCATGTATACTATTGAAGAGGGGCTTTACGAAAGATTTGGCATATTGGCTCTGATACGCTTTTCATTGAGGAAAATAGGGGTCTATTCTCTGCCGAAACGTTATCGCATATGGAAGCTGAATGCAAAACGGCTCAGCTATTTCCTTAAAAGGGATTCAAGAAAATATCTCAGATACATGAGACGGGATTTAAGTAAATATTCCAGAATTGGCCTTAAGAGATCCCTGAAATTGCTCGGAAGAGACGTAGTGAAATATCCGAAAATGATAAAAAAAGACATCAAGGGGTATATCGAATTTTTCAAAACTCATTAAAAAAATAAAAAAAGAGAATCATAAGTATGATTCTGCAATGGATGCCACACCAGCGCCGGCATCGTCAATTACACCTAAACCTTTTAAGGTCATTCCGATAGCGGCAAAGGTTTGGGTCAGTTCCTTGTAGGAAATGTTTCCCATGTGGCCGATTCTGAAAATGTTTCCTTTCAAGTGGTCTTGCCCTCCAGCCAATTCTACGCCGTATTTGTCACGGGTGGTTCCTCTGAATTCAGCATCGGTAATTCCTTCAGGCATTTTGACTGCAGTAACTGTAGCTGATGAAACAGCTTCATCTGCAAATAATTCTAATCCTAAAGCTTTGACTGCTTCTACACTAGCTTTTGCAGCTTTGTGGTGGCGTGCAACTCTTGCGTCAAGTCCTTCTTCCATAACCATTTTCAATGCTTCGTTCATGGCATAGGTTAATGATACGGATGGGGTGTATGGAGTTTCAGGAGGCATTTTGTCACCGCTTTTTCTTGCTGCTTTTAAGTCTAGATAGAATGTATTGGTTTCTACTTTTTCAACTGCAGCCCATGCTTCATCGCTTAAGGTAATAGCTGCCATTCCTGGAGGTGCTGCTAAACATTTTTGAGATCCGGTAAGACAAACGTCAATTCCGAATTTTTCCACGTTCACTTCGTCTCCTCCGAGGGAGGATACAGTATCTACGATGTATAGTGCGTCATAGTTTTTCATTACTTTACCAATCTCTTCAATAGGTGCAGCTACACCAGTGGAAGTTTCATTGTGGATTACACTGACAGCCTTAATGTCTTCATCTTCATCTAATGCTTCAGCGACAGCTTCAGGGGTAACTGCAGTTCCCCATTCAACTGCTAATTCTTTTGTATCGATTCCATGAGTTTGAGCTATTTTCATGAAACGTTCGCCGAATTTTCCGCCTACTACATTTAACATTTTTTCTCCAGGTGCAACTGTATTTGCAATACCTGCTTCCATAGCTGCAGTTCCAGATCCAGTTAATAAATAAGAATTATTAGGGGTTTGGAAAACTTTACTCATTAATTCAGTAGTTTCAGTTAAAATTTCACCATATTTAGCGCCTCTGTGGTTCACAACAGCTTTAGACATTGCATTGAGTACTCTTGGGTGTACTGTTGTCGGTCCAGGAAGCATTAATAAAATATCGTTCATTAAATTTCCTCCGTATAATAAAAAGATTTAGCATTTCTAAACCTATATTAATATTTATTTTACTACTTTTTATAGATTGTCGTCGGCAAATATTTTTCCGATTTGAACGGAAAGTTGATTTTGATGGGGGTTTATATAGAAAATAATAGAATATTATTAATTATGGAGTTTAGTGGCGAAAAAGTAACTTTTAAACGCGTATTCAATTATATTTTTGGCCTATTTTTAATTACTTTAGGGGTTGCCTTTTCAATCAAATCAGGTCTTGGCTCAACGCCGGTAGCTTCAGTTCCTTATTCATTAAATCTGATATTGGGTATAGATTTGGGAATCACTACATTGATGTTTCAAATATTTCTGGTATGTCTGGAATTGGTGCTTTTAAGGGGTGATTTTAAAAGGAAGCATTTCCTTCAGGTCTTTGTAAGCCTTATTTTTGGGGCTTTCACAAGTTTTTCAATATCCCTCATGGCTTTTGTTCCTCCTGCAGATAATTTGATGGTTGCCTTTTTGATGAGTTTCATTTCAGTATTTCTAATAGCTTTAGGGATATTTTTCTATGTTCCGACAAATATCGTTCCGGTTTCTGTTGAAGGCGCAATACAGGCCATTGCAATTGTAACCAACAATCCATTTCCGAAAATAAAAATATGCTTTGACGTCACTGTTGTTTTATCTTCCTTAATTTTGAGCTACATATTTCTTGGAAACTTCGGAAGTGTGGGAATCGGAACAATAATCGGCGCTGTATTCATAGGATATGTAGTTAAATTAATCCATAGCCTGAATTATAGGTTAACTGGACAGAATGTTGATTTAAAAAAGATGTAATACTCAATTCAATAAAAAATTATTAATAAATTAAATGATAAAGTTTCTAATCAGTGAGGTTTGAATATGGAATTTGGACTTTGGGAAAAATATTATAAGGAAATACTTGATGATTTTGGATTTTCAAGAAGCGGAGATGAGGAGTCAGCGAAATTATTGGATGAAATATTGTCCACTGAAGGCTGCCTTACATTGGATGATTTAAGTCAGATTGTTGGTTTTTCAGACAAATTTATTGTATTTGGCGCAGGTCCGTCACTAAAGGAGCATATTATCCATTTAAAAGAAAATTATGATTTAAGGGATTATGTTTTGGTTGCAGCGGACGGAGCAACAACTGCTTTAATTGAAGAAAGGCTGTCTCCAGATATTGTGGCTACAGATTTGGATGGAAACATCGATGATATCCTCCTGGCCAATATCAGGGGAGCGAATATAGTAATTCATGCTCATGGAGACAACATTGATAAAATTGCTTCATTGACTTCATTTTTCAACAATGTGCTTGGAACTACACAGGCACAACCTGTCGGCAATCTCTACAACTTCGGAGGCTTTACAGATGGTGACAGGGCAATGTTTTTGGCTGTAGCGCTTGGAGCAAGTGAAATGACATTGGCGGGAATGGATTTCGGAGACATCGTGACCAGATATTCAAGACCTAACATCGAAACAGATTTGGCGGAAGCCGATGACTTCAAAAAGAAAAAGCTGAAGTATGCGGAATTGTTCACTCAATGGATTATTGATAATGAGGATGTAACTATTATTAATTTGTGTAAATAATAATTGATTTATAATAGATTAAATAAAGTAGATAATATGGGAATCGAAGATATCTTAATGTATGATGAAAGTCTTTTTCAAAACATAAACGCTTTTGATCCGGATTATATGCCTCCAAACTATAATTTCAGGGATACTCAAATGGAAGCGATGGCAATGTCAATAAGACCTGCCATGAGAGGGGGTCAACCGTCAAACGCAATTGTTTTGGGGTCACCGGCAACAGGAAAAACAACAGCAATAAGGAAGGTTTTTGAACTTGTTGAAAGGAACACGGAAAGAGTAGTATGCGTTTATATCAACTGTCAAATCCATACAACCCGTTTTGGAATATTTTCACAAATCTACAAAAAGATGTTCGGGCACATTCCTCCTGAAACAGGGGTTCCGTTTTCAAGGATTTATGACCAAATCATGAAGGACCTTCAAAAAAATGAAAAATCATTAATCATCGCATTGGACGATGTAAATTATCTATTCCAAAGTAAAAATGCAAATAAGATATTTTATGACATGTTAAGGGCATATGAAGAATACCCTGGTGTTAAAACAGCTATTTTTGCCATTCTTTCAGATTTGGAATTCAAATATGCCTTCGATAAGAATGTAAATACTGTCTTCATTCCTCAAGAGATACATTTCCCGCTTTATTCATACTCAGAAATTGAAGATATCCTAAGAGACAGGGCAAAAGCCGGATTTTTCCCAAATGTTTTAAGTGATGACATCTTAGAGCAGGTTGCGATGCATACATATGAAAACGGCGATTTGAGAGTAGGCATCAATCTCTTAAAATCATGCGGCAATATTGCAGAAGCCGATGCGAGCCGTGAAATCACTCAGGAACATTTCGACAAGGCAGTTGACTCTCTAGTTTCAATTAACATTTCCCAAACAATCGATTCATTAACTGATTTGGAGAAATCCCTTTTAAGAATAATTGCAGATTATGATGGAATTTATACTGCTGGAGAATTATCAGAGGTATTTAAAGAAAAAACAGATTCCAGCTATTCTTCTTTTAACAGAACATTGGAAAAATTAGAGTTTGTAAGATTGATTGATACTAAATTTACAGGAAAAGGGGTTAGGGGAAATTCTCGTGAAATTATATTGCGTTTTAACCCCGATGATTATACCATCTAAATTTTCCTGGGAAATTAGTTTCTGTTAACATTAGATGCTTGCATGGTATGCTTGCAGTTCTAATGTATGGCACTAAGGGTTTGGTATTTTATTTAAAAAATAAATCCAAGCTTAAATTATGCTCGGTGTTTGTGCGGCAACAACAGAAATAACTGATAAAAGTAATGCAGCTATTACAAGAAGCATTACCATGCAAGATTGAACATCATAATTGCTGTATAAAATCTCATCCCTTATTGAACTTTTTTTTCTTAAATCTGCTTTTAATGAGGTATCTTTACTGCTTAACATTTTAATCACTATACTTATTATTATTAAAAAACTAATATAAACAAAGAGATAGAGAGCATTTGAAAAGTAATATTTTTGGGGCAAAAACATGAAAAAATTTGAATATTTCGACGTAACTGCTGACATTGGATTTAAGGCTTATGGTAATGATTTGGATGAAGCTTTTGAAAATGCAGGATTGGCTATGTTCAATATCATTTCCAATACTGATGAGGTGGATGCAGTTAACTCCATATCATTTGAAATATCCTCAGAAGACGAAGTATCTCTTTTATATGATTATCTTGAAGAGCTGCTCTTTCACCATGAAATCGATTTCATGCTTTTTTCGGATTTTGATGTTGAGATTAAAAAGTTGGCTGATGGATACTCGTTGAATGCAACCATCATGGGTGAGCCGATTGATTGGGATAAGCATGAGAGAAAAACCGAAATCAAGGCAATAACATTTCACATGATGGATGTAAAAGATTCTAGACCTTTTGAACTTCAGGCGATTGTCGATTTGTAATTTATTTATAATATAACATTAATATATATAATTATGAAAAGAACTAGAACTGTATCCAGAAAATTTGAAATGATTATGGGGATAATCGGATCAATTATAGGCATGTTTTCAGGTTCATTCTTAATATTTCTTGAAAGCATGGGTCATGTCCATACTCCATTTTTAGGTCTTGTTGCTATTTTAGCTTCTATTTTAGGATTCATATCCAGTTATTATGTCCAGAAAAACAGTGAGGCGGCAGGCGTCGGATTCATAATTGCAACAATGTTCGTAATTGCCGGTGCAGATCATATCAATGTAATCAGTTCTTTATTCTTGCTTATTGCAGGAGTATCATCACTTTTTAGAAAATAATCTTTCACTTTTTATACTTTAAGCTATTCACCAAAACATTATTTAAATATTAACTTAAATATTAAATTATAATAAACTGTGATTTTTATGACAATTAAAGACAATATTAATAAAATTAGGGATAACGTTTATGAGATTCCAGGGTCTTTCAACAAGAAGATGAGGGCTTCCGGAAGATTATATATCGATGATGAAAGCTTTGAAGCATTGGAAGAGGGGGCTATTGAACAGATTGTCAATGTGGCTTGCCTTCCGGGTGTTCAAAGATACTCAATAGGTTTGCCGGACATCCATTTCGGGTATGGATTTCCGATTGGAGGCGTTGCAGCATTCAGCATGAGAAACGGAATAGTTTCACCTGGAGGAGTCGGTTTTGACATTAATTGTGGTGTCAGATTGATAAAATCCAATTTGACTTTGGCAGACATCGAAGAGCACCTTGATGAACTCACCGAAAAGTTATTTAAAAATATTCCTTCCGGTGTTGGAAGTAAAGGAAAAATCAGGCTCGATGAAGGTGAAATAGACAAGGTTCTTGATTATGGTGCTGAATGGGCAGTTGAAAATGGCTACGGCTGGCCTGAAGATTTGGAAGTTTTGGAAGAAAACGGAAGAATGGTCGATGCGGATTCAAGTATCGTATCAGACAAGGCTAAAAAAAGAGGAATTCCACAATTGGGTTCACTTGGTTCTGGAAATCACTTTTTGGAAATTCAGGAAGTCGATGAAATCTTCAATGAAGAGGTAGCTAAAGTATTTGGCCTTGAAAAAGGAATGATAGTTATTATGGTCCATTCAGGTTCCAGAGGCTGCGGACACCAAGTATGCTCAGATTATTTAAGGCAAATGGATAAGGCTTATAAAAAATATAAGATTCAAATCGATGACAGGCAGCTTGCATGCGCTCCGTTGGATTCAAAAGAAGCGCAAAATTATATTCAGGCAATGAGCGCAGCAGCAAATTATGCATGGGCAAATAGACAGTTGATGACCCATTGGATTCGTGAAACCTTTGAAGAAGTTCTGGGCAAATCTGCAAAAGACATGGAAATGGACATTGTCTATGATGTGGCCCACAATATTGTCAAAATGGAAAGTCATAAAGTTTATAATCGTGAAGAAGACCTTCTAGTTCACAGAAAAGGCGCTACACGCGCATTCGGTCCTGGAAGGGAAGAAGTTCCTGAAAAATACAGAGCTGTTGGACAGCCTGTGTTAATTCCGGGAACTATGGGAACAGCATCATACGTATTGCATGGAACTCAAACAGCAATGGACGAGACATTTGGTTCCACTGCACATGGTGCAGGAAGAATCCTGTCCAGATCTCAAGCTAAAAAGGATTATAATCCTGATGAAATCACAGGTGAAATGGAAAGCAAAGGCATTAAAATCAAGGCAACCAGCAAACATGTAATTGCTGAAGAGGCTCCAGGCGCTTATAAGGACGTTGACAGTGTAGTCAGAGTGTCTGACAGTACTGGAATTGCTAAATTGGTTGCTAAATTAAAACCATTAGCCGTTTGCAAAGGATGAGATTTCATGATTGGCATAATCGGCGGCAGCGGAGTTTATGAAATTACTCAAAAAGCGGATAGCTGCGCAATTGAATTAGTTAAAACTGATTATGGGGATGTTGAAGTATCCATTTTGGATATTTTCTCAAAAAAAGTGGCATTCATCCCTCGCCATGCTAAAGGTCACAGCATTCCCCCCCATAAGATCAATTTCAGAGCGAACATTGATGCATTGAAGAAGGTTGGCGTTACAAAGGTAATAGCCACAAACTCAGTCGGGTCAATGAATGAGGATATGCCTCCGGGCTCATTTGTCATTCCAGACGATTTTTTAGATTTCTCACAAAACAGGGTCAAAACATTCTTTGAGGACAAGGTTGTGCACATTGATGTGACTGAACCATATTGCCCTTATTTGAAGGATGTTTTGGATGAATCTGGCGATGTGATTTTGGGAGGAACATATGTCTGCACTGAAGGGCCTAGATTCGAGACTCCTGCAGAAATCAAAATGTTTAAGATGCTCGGAGGAGACCTTGTTGGAATGACAGGGCTTCCGGAAGTCACTTTGGCTCGAGAAAGGGAGATGTGCTATAATTCCATATGCATTGTTTCAAATTTCGCTTCAGGAATCTCTGAAAACGAGCTGACAATCGATGAAGTTTTTGAAATGGTTGCAAAAAAGGAAGTTGAGCTACTTGAATTGATATATAATTTCATAAAAAACGTCGATGATTCACAGGATTGTAGATGCATGCATGCATTGGATGGTGCTGAAGTTTAGGTTTCATGATTGTGGCATCGTTTTTCGATTAAAATGGGGGAAGATTTAATATGCGTTTGGCGGTAGTTTCATCCGATGGTGTGAATGTTGATTTGCACCTTGGAAGGGGAAAGTCTGTATATGTGTATGATTATGATGAAGATGTGAATTTTGTTGAAAGAAGGGATGTCGAAATTGCAGAGGATGCCAAACATCAGGGCGGTAAAGTCATAAAGGCATGTGAAGACTGTGATGTATTGATTTCTGTTCAATATGGATTCAAATCTAAAATTAAGGCTGAAGATGCTGGTATTAAATTGGTTGAGGATGAAGGTCCAATCAGTGATGTCCTTAAAAGGTACATTGATCATTACAATTTCATGAAAAATTAGTTTACAATATATTTTTAATAAATCTATTTGATTCTTTTAATCAAAGGCATTAGGTGGGGTAATTCTTCTCAATTCCGTTTCATATTCATTTTTTGTATTTCTCATGAATGTCTTTCGATTAAAATTTTTTCATTGAAATTTTAATTTTTTTTTAAAAAAATACTTTTTTTAATAATCTTTATATACCATGAATAAAATAATTATAGATAACCTTTATGGGCGGGTTTTAAAAAATAAAACTTAATTACAAATATTTTCTTTAAATAAGGTGAGTATAGCTCACAATAGTCGAATAACTGATTATAGGACAATTATTTCTTGTAATCGTTTTTACAGTTTGTTTTGTAGTTTATATAGGAAATACTGTATTTTAGACTATTTTTTAAAATTTTAATGGCGTAACGCTAGATTATTACATATATTATTTATAAACAAAAACGGTTGATATAATGGCAAAGGCAAAAGCAAGACGTAGAGTACGTGATACATGGAAAGAAAAATCCTGGTATACTATTAAAACACCAGTAAACTTTGAAGATAAAGAAATTGGGGAAACTCCAGCAAGAGATCCAGAACTTCTCATCGGTAGAGGAGTAGAAGTTACTATGAGAGAATTAACCGGAGACTTCTCTAAACAATACATCAAACTCAGATTTGAAATTGATAATGTTGCAGGTGATGTTGCAAACACCAAATTCACCGGCCACAAAACCACTACTGACTATGTAAGAAGCATGATCAGAAGAGGAACTTCCAGAATCGACGCTTCAGCTATAGTTAAAACCAAAGACGGACGCAGAATCAAACTTCAAGTGCTTGCAGTAACAATCAGAAGAGCAAAATCTTCCCAACAAAAATACATGAGACAAGTAATTGAAGAGTTAATCAAAGAAACTGCAGCTGAAAAATCATTTGATGATTTAGTAAAAATCGTTGTCAACGGTAAGTTAGCATCTGAAATTTACCACAACGCTAAAAAAATCTACCCTCTCAAAAGAGTGGAAATCATCAAAAGTAAAGTAATCAAATAGATTACTTTTTTTATTTTTTATAAATTGCATATATTATTTTAGATTTACTTAAATAATTCATTATTTTTTTTCTTTTTTATAATTTTTCTAACATTTGTTAATTTTTTTTAAACAATGTTCTATAAATTAATCATATGACTGAATGAACTTTTCCTGTTTTAATTTTTGAAATATGGGTGATATAATATATTTTTTATAAAGAGGAAATTTGTTTAATTAATTTCTTGTATTTTTGATAGAATTTATTATTTCATTCGAAATTTCTGTTTTGTTTAGAAGTTTCCTATATTAATTAAATAATGGTTGTCATTATATCAACTATTTTTTAGAAAACTTTATATTGTTATTAATTTATACTTGATAGTACAACATGTTGTATGATTTTAGTATTTGGAATACTAAATGAGATAGTTGAAATTTATATGTATTCATTGAACGATAAGTTCGATGAATTTCGTGAGAGGAAAAATTATGGATAAATTGAAATCTAAGATCTTGTTGGTTTCATTCATCATCATGGTGCTGTTTTCCGTTCAGGCGATTGCAGCCGCCGATGCTGGCGATGTCAATTTAACAAGTGAAAATATTGATTTATCTGTATGCGATATTGAAAACAATGTAAACATAAACAATCAGGAAGAATTATTAACAGCGACAAATACAGATGATACTTTAACAGCTGATGAACATCCATTCTCAGAATTGCAAGGTTTGATTGACACTGCAGGTGCTGGCGGTACTATAGATTTAGCTCACAACTACATCTTAACTGAAAACAACGGCACTCTTGTAATTCCTTATGAGATTACAATAAATGGTAATGGATATACACTTGACGCTAACCATCTTGGCGCAATATTGGTCACTAACTCAAAAATCATTTTGAATAACATTACATTCATAAATGGTAATTGTACTGGCGTATCTGACAATTATAAAAGCCCCGTCATTTTAAAAGGCGGAAGTGTCGGTTCTATTATCGACAATTGTATTTTCAAAGATAATGAAGGTATTAATGGTGGTGCTCTCTATTGGGCTGGCGATGACGGTAAACTCACAAATTCAAAATTTGAAAATAATTGTGCGGTTAAACCTAACGAACATGTTAGTGCTCATGGTGGAGCCATTTATTGGGCGGGTGATAATGCTACAATTGAGAAAACTAACTTCACTGGAAATAAAGCTCCGTTTCAAAGTTCAGGTGGTGCAATCTATTTCACTGGTGTAGATACTCAGTTAATCACTGATTCCTATTTCTATGGAAATACAGTTTATGGATATGGTAATTCGAATGTTGGTGGTGGTGCAATCTTCTATTCATCATCAAGCAATGGACGTATTGTGAATACTAAATTCGAAGAGAATTCCGTCAACGCTTCTGGTGGTGCGATTCTTTTCGATAAAAATAGTAAAAATCATACAATTACCGATTCATCTTTCATTAAAAACACTGCCGACGGATTTGATAGTAATCAACAATCCGGAGTTTTCGGTTATGGTGGTGGAGCAATTTATTGGATGGGTAGTGATGGTAAGGTTGAAAATTGTAACTTTACTGAAAATTCAGCTAATATGGCTGGAGCTATCTACTATAAACCTGGTTCTGATAATCAGATAATCACTGGTTCATCTTTCTCCAATAATGCTGCTAATAAATCCGCTAATTCAGCTTCCCTTTCAACAGCACAAGGTGGTGGAGCAATTTATTGGATGAGTAATAATGGTAGAGTTGAGAATTGTAACTTTACTGAGAACTCTGCTTTCGCTGGTGGTGCTATTTACTACCAAGGTGATAAAACCTGGAGTTACGCTCAAAATCATTCAATTGTTGATTCATCTTTCTCCAATAATGTTGTTAATGTTTTAGACAGTAATAACTGTGGTGGGGCAATTTATTATAACTCTGCTACTGATTCCGTTATTGAGAACTCTAATTTCACTGAGAATTCTGCTATGGGTTCTGGTGGTGCAATTTACAATTACAACGGTGCAGGCACTCAATCAATCACTGATTCATCTTTCGCTAATAACGTTGCTAATGCAAGTACTGGTGGTTCTGGTGGTGCAATAGTATATGAAAGTACCAAAAACGCTGTTATTGAGAATGTAAACTTCACTGAGAACTATGCTAAGAGTTCTGGTGGTGCAATTAGTTTTGCTAAAAATTCCAAAATTTCTCACGGCAGTACTCACAGCAATATTACAAATGCAAACTTTATTGAGAATACAGCTGAGCAGGGTGGAGCAATTTCTTATTCTTCATCTGGCAATGCCATAATTGAGGATGTGAACTTCACTGAGAATTCTGCAAGCAAGTATGGTGGAGCAATTTATTCTGCTTCTTCATCTGATAGCCGTTTTGCGAATGCAAACTTTGTTGAGAATTCTGCTCAATCTTCTGGTGGTGCATTCTATGGTTCTAGCACTAACAATCAGGTAATTGTTGATTCATCATTCTCTAAAAACACTGCTAATGGAACCACTTACAAAGAGGGTGGTGGAGCAATTTTTTATAGTTCATCTAGCAATGGCATTATTGAGAATGTGAACTTCACTGAGAATTCTGCTAAAGCTGTAGGTGGTGCAATCTGTTATTACGGAACTGGTAATAAAAATCAGTTAGTCAATGATTCATCCTTCTCTAAAAATACTGCTAATATGTCTGGTTCTAGTTATGGTGGTGGAGCAATTTATTGGGCAAGTCCTAATGGCCGTATTATGGATTCTACTTTTGATGAGAATTCCGCTAAGGGTTCTGGTGGTGCAATTCTGTATTACGGTTCAGGTTCCAAAAATCAGACTATTACTGGTTCAGATTTCTCTAAAAATGCAGCTAATGCAACATCTAATGGTGGTGGAGCAATATATTGCGCTGCTAGCGATACTAGTATTGTAAACACCTCATTTGATGAGAATTCTGCTAGGGGTTATGGTGGTGCAATCTATTATAATAGTGCTAAAGGAGGCCATATTATGAATGCTAACTTCACTGAGAATTCCGCTAAGAATTCTGGTGGTGCAATCTATTATAATAGTGCTAATGATCACGTAATTGAAGATTCATCTTTCACCAAAAACACTGCTAACGGAACTAATCTTAATGGTGGTGGAGCAATCTATTATGGCGCATCTAGTTCTACAGGTTCATCAAGCAATAATCGTATTGAGAATGTGAACTTCACTGAGAATTCAGGTACTTATGGTGGTGCAGTCTACTATGCTAGAGCTATTAATCAGACAATCACTGATTCATCTTTCTCTAACAACCAAGCTAAGAATTCTGGTGGTGCAATCCATTATGGATATCCGACTGGTAGTAAAACAAGCGATAGTGCTATTATAAATACTGTCTTTACTGAGAATTCTGCTAAGAATTCTGGTGGTGCAATTAGTTATATGGGCACTAATAATCAGTCAATTACCAATTCATCATTCTCTAAAAACACTGCTAATGGAACAACCCCTTATCAAGGTGGTGGAGCAATCTATTATGGTGCAACTACTGCTGGCTCTATTTTAGCTACTAACAGTTCTATTGAGAATGTGGACTTTATTGATAACCTTGCTAAATATGGTGGTGCAATCTATTATGGTGGTGCCGATAATCAGTCAATTGCCGATTCCAATTTCACTGGCAATAATGCAACTTCAGGAAGTGCCATTTATCACACTTCCGGATCTTTAGGCATTTCAAGCACTGAATTATTGGAAAACCAGGCTCATTCAGATTCACTTGCTGTAGAAGTAGATGTGGACGGTTTCGATATAACAATTCACACAGTGTTTAAAGGCTTAGATAACATATTGAATGCTATCTATTCCAAAGCTCCTTCAGATGTTAAATTCACTGATGTTACCTATTGGGGTGCTGATGGAAAAATGAACACAGGCAGTTCTGAAGTTAGTCCAGTGGCTTCCGCTGATGAAAGTAATGATGGTGCTCTTGTTTATACAGATTCCCGTGAAGCAGGAATAAATATTACCGTAAGTCTTCAGAATATTGAAACCGGCGCTGTTGAAAATATCACAGCTTCAACCAATATTTATGGGGATATTAACTATACAAAAACCAGAGTCACTCCGGGCAAATACAAAGCTGTAGCCATTCATTATGAAGACAAATATTACACTGAAATTCAAAAAGACACTACATTTGAGGTTCCTAAAGCTAATTCAACCATTATGGCTGATAATGTCACTGTTACCTATGATAGTGATGTTGTTTTAAATGCTACTGGTGAGAATGCTACTGGTGTTGATCCTGCAAGTGTTGTTGTTTTAGATGCTAGTGGTAATCCTGTTACTGGAATTACTGTTACAGTTAACGGATTTAACATTACTATTAGTGGTTTAATCCCTGGTAATTATACAGTTAAGTATAACAACACAGTTTCTGATGAGGCTTTCTATAGCACTGCTAACAATGTTACTGGTGTTCGTGTCTTGAAGGCTAATTCCACTATTATGGCTGAGAATCAGACTGTTGTTTATAATGCTACTGTTGTTTTAGTTGCTACTGGTGAGAATGCTACCGGTGTTGATCCTGCAAGTATTGTTGTTTTAGATGAGGGCGGTAATCCTGTTACTGGCATTACTGTTACTGTTCAGGGTAATGATACCATTATCATTAGTGGTTTAATCCCTGGTAATTA
>NZ_CAMVEE010000015.1 GCF_947166415.1 uncultured Methanobrevibacter sp.
TTACTATCCTTTAAATAGTATCTTCAGAAAATATCAAAAAATATATTTTAATTTTTGATTATGCAATATATAAATATTAAGTTGAATTAAAATAGATATAGAGATATATTTTTAAATTCATTGAAAAGATGGTGAATTCATTGCAAGTGGATATGGAAGAATGTGGAGTTTGTGAAGATTGTATTGATGTTTGTATGGAAGAAGCTATCGTGAAAAAGGCTTTCACTATCGTCATTGACAATGACAAATGTGATTCCTGTGGAGAATGTATTGACGTTTGCCCCGTTGGAGCAATATATGAAGATTAATAGGTTTAAGCATGAAAAAATTTTCTTTAATTGATTATATTATTATAATACTAGTCATTTGCGCCGTAATATTTGCATTTATACACATCACTACTGACGATTCCAACCATCTGGAAAAAACAGCATTTGATGCGTCAACCATCAATAAAATACCTGATACCTATTTTTCAAATTATAAAGAGGGAAATATTGTTTGGGCCTATGTTGACGGTTTAAATGCAAGCAACAGTGAAGAGGTATCCCTGAACGGTACTGTGAAATGGATAGATGACAACGGCGGATCAAATGTCAAAATCCTGCTTGACTCAAACAATCAAACTTACCTTTTAGGAGTCTACAAAAGCATTCCTGAAGCTGATGTTTATATCGATACAATTACTCTTGAAAGCAACAATACAAAATATGACAATCTTGTTGAATTTAAAATAAAACCTAAAAATATAACTTCATTAGACGATTTAGTCAGTAAAATCCCGGAAAATACCGACTATGAACTTACCACAAAGATTGCAACAGATTCCATTGACTACCTGAAAATTCAAGAGATTAACAATGAACTAAACGCTCGTGACAAAAGATCATCTATTGCCACCTCAAATGTACTTGAAAACCAGCTTATTTTGACAAGAGCAAATGATGAAAATATCAAAATCGGCAATTCTATTCTAGGAAATTTCAACGGAATAACAGATGATATTACAATTAGAATCTATGATTGTAGCGATAGCCAATTAAATGCAATTAAAAATAACTACGATGTTATGAACATACAAAAATTTAAGTAGTGTGAATTATGAGCCTGATTTATTCTGCATTAACTTCAATCGTAAATAGAATCAGTGACGAATTTCACAAAACATTTCTATTTACAACCATTTTTTCAGTTTTGTCACGTTTGGAAACTGAATGGCTCAACAGCTACTTCAAAAAGTTTTATCCAAACGAGAATTTCTTGAATTTTTTAAATAGAAGTTATATCATCAAAAGTCATGTCTTTAATCCACTACTAGTCATTTTCTTATTTTCCATATTCCTGTTACTGTCCTTAAATTCAGTTAGCAATAGCCTTGCAGTTACATTGGCCATCGGATTTGTCTCTTTTTTTATCGGATGTGCCGTACTTCCAAGATTTTTCCTAAAAAATGACGGCAAAATCGCTATCGAATTTAATAGAAACGATATGTATTCAATCGGATTCTGCCTGATGATTGTGAGCATCTTGTTTTTCTTCATCAGCATAGCTTCAGTTGGCGGAATTCCAATATTGAAACCTTCAATAAGGTATCTGCTAAAACCTGCATTCACCATGCCAGTATTCCTAATCATACCTGCAACCTGTTTAATAGCCAGCGTTTATCTTAAGGATTATCAGGATGAAAAAATCACACGCCAGCAAACAAGATTCAGATTCCTATTATTGCTCATCATAGACTGTGCAATATTATTGACTTTAGGGTATAGGACACCACTACTTGCATCATTTCTCATCATAATAATGATAGGTTACTTTGGAAATATCGTTTCACCATGGGAAGTTATAGTTGGAGCATTAATTGGTGTATGTGCAATCATAGGAATTGGATATTTTAGATCAATTAAAGAGTTAACACTGACCACAGCAACCAGCCCAATTGCCAGTTTGCAAAACAGGGCAGATTTTACATTGCACGTTTTGAATCTGCTTGACAGGATTGGTGGAACTTTCGGCATGCTGCATGGACATCTTTTGGCAAGCTCCATTCCTGGAAGTGACCTTGGACCTAGGATGCTGGTTGGAAAGTTGATTGCATGGAGAAGCGAAGTTACAATAACCCCGACATTGATTGGGCAGATGGTGGTCGACTTCGGAAAGGTTGGAGTTGGAGTTGAGATGTGTGCTTTAGGATTCATCTTAGGCATAGGATTTAAAATAATGAGAGCCACCAAAAACTATTTTTATATCGGATTATACAGCCTAATTTTAACTTATTCTATTTTAGGCATTGAAACTGGAATATTGGACATTCAGGTTTTACTATATTTCACAATAGCTATTTTTATCTATTTAACCTACCTTGTAAAATCAAGAAATTAGCATATTTTTTAACCATTTTGTATTACTAAATTTAAAGAATAATACTAAAAAGTATTACTTTAATAACCTTTATATATGGCTATAACATTTAAATATTAAATGTCAAGCTACAATAATGTTTTGTTAACCTTTAAATTTAATAAAACTCCCAATTAACTTGATATTACTAAAAACAAATGAAAATAATACTTTTTGTTAATACTCAGTATTTAAATAAACTGGAAAAAAGTATTACTTTACATAAATGGAGGAATGAAATTGCATATACCTGACGGATTTATACCTATTGCACAATGTCTAGTATACTATGTAATATTGATTGTTGCATTATACTTCTCTGTGAAATGGGCAAGATCTAATTTAGATGAAAAACGTATACCTCTCTTAGCTGTGCTTGCTGCCGGTATCTTTGCAATCATGTCCATGAACATGCCAATTCCATTCGGTACAAGTGGACATATGGTTGGGGGAGCATTAGTAGCAATTGTATTCCTTGCTCCTGAAGCGGCTGTTTTAGTATTTACCGTAGTACTACTTATTCAAGCTCTCATCTTCGGAGACGGAGGAATTACTGCATTAGGTGCAAATGTATTGAATATGGCAATAATTGGAGGATTTGTTGGATTATACACCTTTAAATTCTTACAAGGAACAATTGGAAAATATCCTGCTGCCGGAATCGGAGCATGGTTAGCTACCGTAATTGCAGCTTTAGCTTGTGCAATTGAAATGGCAATAGCTGGAACTTTCCCTGTAAACGTGGGCATTCCATCAATGGTATTATACCACTTCTTTATTGGAATAATCGAAGCAGTATTAACCGTAATCGTTCTTGTCGCCCTAGACAAATTCAGACCAGATTTGCTTGCATGGAATAAAAGTGAAGGAGATGCATAAAATGGATAAAAAAGATACATATTTAATTGTTGTTGCAGTGGTCATTTGTATTGTAATTTGCTGTCTTTCACCATATATTGCATCCGGTGACCCAGATGGTCTTGAAAAATCTGCAGAAGATTCTGGACTTGCAGAAGACTTCTCAATCGAAGAAATCAAAGGAATTCCTAATGCGGTATTCCCAGATTATGCATTTGCAAACGATCCTGATAACCAAGCATTACAAATTGTAGCCCTTGTGATAGGTGCAATATTGACCTTGGTAGTAGGATACGGAGTTGCAGAAATTGTTAGAAACAGATAGAAATTAAATTATTTAATTTCTATTTTCCCTTTTTTTAAAAGTAATTGAAATTTTCTGAAATTGACATGACAAAATAATAATATATTACTAATTTTTAATATTATAGTAGTGAATAACCATGGTAGACATAACGCAGATAATGAGATTTGATGATTTGGCATCAAAAAACAGTCCCATCCACAATCTTGAAGGACGAATAAAATTAATTTCAACCATATTCATAATTCTTGTTTGCGTTGTTTCAAAAGAGATTTTCATACCCATAATACTGGAAATACTGTTATTGATTATTTTAAAAATAGCCGACTTGTCATACATAGATTCTGCAAAAAGGCTATTGATGTTGCTTCCTTTCGGTGGAGCAATCATCATATTCCAGCCATTCATTCAGCCGGGAAACATACTCTGGAGTTATTCATGGCTGCATGTTACTGACGTCGGATTGAATTGGGCGATTCTGCTGCTTGTACGTATGATTGTTTGTTTAACTGCAATCATCATATACTCATCAACAACACCCCTGCAGGAAATGGCCAGCTCCTTTAGAAAGCTGAAGATGCCAAGGGATTTGGCTATGATACTGTCAATCATGGTTAGGTTCTTGTTTCTGTTTGTCGATGAACTTGCGGCAATCAGAAAAAGCCAAAAATCAAGAAACTTCAGTATCCACTCCAAAAACACTCCCTACAAATGGAGAGTGAAGCAGGTCGGATATACAATAGGCATGATGTTTTTAAAGTCATATGAACAGGGAGAAAGAGTTCATAAAAGTATGGTGAGCCGTGGCTTTTCCGATGCATCTGAAATGTTCAGCGAAAAGAAATCCCCTGAACGCAGCGATTACGCTTATCTAATAATAATTATTGTAGTTGTAATAGTCCTTGAAATAATCCTATTCAAATATGGTGGACAATTAGGTTACTTCGGTCAGAATTTAGCAATTAATTAGGTGAAATAATGGAACATATACATTTGGAAACAAAAAACTTAACTTTTACATATCCCGACGGTACTCAAGCTTTGAAAAATGTAAACATTAAAATCAGAAAGGGAGAAAAGATAGCCATTATGGGACCTAATGGTGCTGGAAAATCAACATTATTCTCACATTTCAACGGTTTGAGCGAACCTACCTCTGGCCATGTTGAAGTGGACGGCGAAAAGATAGTTTTTGAAAGGGACGAACTGCTAAAGGTTAGGCAAAAAGTAGGAATAGTGTTCCAGGATCCAAATGACCAGCTGTTTGCACCTACAGTCAAGGAAGATATTGCTTTTGGACCTATGAATCTTGGTCTTGACTATGATGAAGTCGAAAAAAGAATCAAGGAATCCTTGGAAATGGTTGGAATGTCCGGCTTTGAAGACAAGACACCTCACCACTTGAGTGGAGGTCAGCAGAAAAGGGTTGCAATTGCAGGCATTATTGCAATGAGACCTGAAATAATGATTCTTGATGAACCGACTGCAGGACTTGACCCTGAAGGTGTTGATAAGGTACTGAACATATTGAATAACCTAAATGAAGAAGGAATAAGCATCGTCATTTCATCACACGACATAGAGATGGTAAACCACTTTGCATACAAGATATTCGTTTTGTATGGTGGTGAAATAATCGCTGAAGGAGACAAGCACCAAATATTTTCAGATAAGGAATTATTAAAAAAAGCTCATTTAAAAGCTCCGATAACTACAGAGATTTTATATAAATTGAAAGAAAATGGATTGGATGTTGATACAGAAAAAATCAGCATTGAAGAAACAGTAGAGGAAATATTAAAAGCTAAAAATGATTAATTTGTTGCATTTTTACCTTTTAACTTATTTTTTAATTTTTTAATGAATTCGAATTCCTGGTCCAGCTCAGGTGAATTTGCAAAGCCACAATTAGGGCAATGAATGCTGTTACACCCATGCTTCCCACAACTGGAACATCCACGATTTTCCAATTGGGTTTCATCAAATTCAAAACCGCACATTCTGCATTTCATTATATAACACCGTTAATAAAATCAGTTTAAAAAAAATAAATAAAAACATTGAAGTTATTCCACTTCAATATTTTCAGCTTCTTCCTTACGAAGACATACGTCATATCCTTTAATAGTCATTTCAATTGGATCTCCCAAGGTAGCTACTTTTTTAACTTGAATTTTAGCTCCTTTAACGAAACCCATACCTAACAAATGTCTTCTTAAATCGACATCCCCAGTGTCATGATACTTAACCAAAGTTACTGTTTCACCAGGTTTAACATCTTTTAATGTCCTTGCCATAATATCACCATATGCATTAATTTTTAGGTATACAAAAATTCGTTATATTATATTCTATAATAACAACTATATAAATATTTAGTTATGGCTAAAAATTTAAAAAAAATGATAATTAGAAAATCTAATCATCATCCTTTTTTGGAATTTTTACGCCTTTTATTCCGCTTTTACTGCGCATATCATCACTATCCGAATCCTGCTAATTTTCCAATGTTGAAAATCAAGAATGAAACTATATATGCAGTCACTAAAGTAATGGCACACATAGTTGCCGCCCATTTATAACTGTTTGTTTCCTGTTTGATTGCACCGATAGCTGCGAAACATGGGGTGTACAACAAGGTAAATGCCATGAATGAAAACGCGGACAATGGGGTGAAAGTATCATGTACCAAACTGGTAATACCTTCTTCGTCATCCTCTTCCATACCTGCAAGAGTACCGAAGGTTGCAACAACAACTTCTTTAGCAGCCAAACCGGCAATGATTGCCACAGCAGCTTGCCAAGTTCCGAATCCTAAAGGAGCAAAGATTGGTGCAATAACGTTACCTATCATACCTAATACACTTTGAGCAGATCCGTATTCAACACCCAATGGGAAAATGCTTAATGCCCATAAAACGATTGAACAAGCAAGAATGATTGTACCTGCTTTTCTTAAGAATCCTTTTACTTTTTCCCAGGTGTGTAATAATACACCTTTGATGGATGGTATTTTATAAGTCGGCAATTCCATAACAAATGGAGTTGATAGTCCTTTGAATAATGTCCTCTTAAGGATAGCTGCAACAATAAGTGCAACAGCAATACCTAATAAATAGATTGCAAGCAATACGTTACCTTGATTGTCAGCGAAAAATGCTCCTATGAAAATAGCATAGATAGGCAATCTTGCAGTACATGACATGAACGGAACAAGCATCATAGCAAGCATACGGTCCCCTTCATTTTCCATGGTTCTTGTTGCCATGATAGCTGGAACACCACATCCGAATCCTAAAATCATAGGGATGAAAGCTTTACCGTGAAGACCTACAATCTTGTGCATGAGTTTATCTAAAGTGAAAGCAGCCCTTGCCAAGTAACCACAGTCCTCCAATATACTTAAGAACAGGAACATGAGAATAATAATTGGCAAGAAAGTGAGAACACCACCTACTCCACCTATGATACCATCACAGATGAATGATGCAAGATATTCGTTTGCAATAAATCCTCCAATGAATTCACCTAAAGCGCCGAATGCCTGGTCAATCATATCCTGGAAAGGAGCTCCGATAGTAAATGTTAATTGGAACATCACCCACATTATAATAATAAATATGAATGGGGCTAAAATCCTGTTAGTCACAATCTTATCAATTTTATCAGTAGTAGTCTCTTTTTCAACAGCAGGTCTTTTAACAGCTTCGGCCATTAACCCATCGATAAATGCATATCTTGCATTTGCAATGACCTCTTCAGGACCTTCCTTATAAACATCATGCAAATGTTTACTTACTTTATCCACTTCAACCAATATTTTGGATCCATAACTGGACTGTTGAACTTTTTGAATTACAATAGAATCTTTTTCTAATAATTTGATGGCAGTCCAGATTGAAGGAACATCCAATAGATTGCTGTCCTTTTCAATAACGGCCTGAAGCTCAGATAAATGTCCTTTAATATCATTGCTGTAAGCTAACTTTTCACTAGAGTCAACAGGATTTTTAGCGGCTTTTTCAACAGCATTCAATAAATCTTCAAAACCGTCTTTTGTTTTCGCATTAATTTCCACAACTGGGAACCCTAAAAGTTCACTCATCAATGGAATATCAATTATGTGCTCTTTTTTCTTTGCAAAATCATTCATGTTAAGTGCCATTACCAAGTTAGCACCCAATTCCATCATTTGAACTGTTAAATATAAATTACGCTCCAGATTAGCAGCATCAACCACATTGACAATCACATCAGAATCGTCATCTACAATGAAATCTCTTGAAACGATTTCTTCCATAGAATGAGCGCTTAATGCATAATTACCTGGCAAATCGACAACATCATACTCATAACTTCCATGTTTAAAATGACCTTCCGCCCTTTCAACGGTTTTTCCAGGCCAGTTACCTACATGTTGACGCATACCAGTTAATTGATTGAATACAGTAGTTTTACCCACGTTAGGGTTTCCTGCTAATCCTACAATTAATTTTGTCATTAACCATTCTCCCTTTTTATTTAACTTCGATAAATTACATTTATTTAAATAAAGGTAATTTATACACTAAAAAAATTATTTTTAGTTTAAGTCCATACCGAATATATCAAAAATTAGGTTAACCTAAACATAATTTATTATTATGATTTTATGATATATAAATATTTAGGCATACCAAATAATTTAAAATTTAGGTACGCCTAAAAATTAGAAAGGTTTATATACTATGATGATCAACATTTAATACAAGTGATGAAATTTAGGCACACCTAAATTATGCCTAAACATTGCTTTAACAAACATTATTTATTAGTCAAAAAACAATAAAATCTCCAAATATAGACAAATATTAAATTAGCTTTCACAATTTTCTAATTTAATATTCGGGAAATCTTTGGACGGGATTTCCAAAAACACGCAATTGGTGTTTAACTCTCCTCCATATATTAAACACCAATTAATCCCCTCTTTTTTAAAAAAAATAATCTTTAAGGACCCTCGCCATCATAAGTTGAGGCATCATCATATATTTCCTCATCCCAATAATTATACTCAATATAATCATCGATTTCCTGATTCAGACCCCAATGATGGTCATCATAATAGGTATATGGATTAAAAGAATTTTTAGAATATACCGTGACTATGTCGGTTTTCTCGGCGGTTTTATAATGGGAATCGCCGTCGAATTTGACATTTACATTGTACATTCCAGGATCATATTTCAATCGGATTTCACTATAAGGCTTATATGCCCATTTATAATTTCCATATTTGTCTGTGATATTATAATGAATGGTCCCCTTACTTTTTATAGATTTTCCATGACTATCAACCAATTTAATTGTGATGTAACCGTTATTACCGTTACCATTATCAGAACTGATTTTGACTTTGACATTCTCTTTAGCGAATGCCGGTGCGGTCAACAATAAACAAACAGAAACAAAAACCAGCAGCATAATGATTTTCCTATCCATTGAAATCACCCATATAATGTGCATATATTGTTACTAATACTATTTAAGTCTTTAAAGAATGTTGAATAAAACAACATTTAAATCATTTAACACCCAAACATAGTAACGGTGATTGAATGATAGACTATGAAGACATTATGAAGGATGCGCCGCATCTGATTTGCTATTTGATTTCATTGTCCAAAACACATGATTTTTACATAAATAAGCATATTAAAAACGAAACTGAAATTTTGCCGAGCCAATATTACATGTTGATGTTTTTATATCATGAAATGGGAACCAACCAATCTGACATTGCAAAAGCCTGCTTAATGGACAGAAGCGGAGTTTCAAGGGCTTTTAAAGATTTTGAAGAAAAAGGATTGATAACAAGAGAAATAGATGAAAACAATAAAAGAGCCTATAAAATTGCATTGACCCAAAAGGGAATCGAAACAGCCCAATTTTTAGAAAGAAAAGAATTAGAATGGGATGAAATGATTTGTGAAGAACTGGACATTTCACGTGATGAATTGTTCAAAACACTATCTGAATTGTCCTTAAAATCATTGTATTTCAACAGAAAACATTTCTAATCATATCCGTCGGATACGAGATATTCATCGATATAATCATTATCACCATAATCATAATGGTCATAGTACCAGTCAGGATCCCGTTCCGCTATGGTGTATGGAGAATCATCAACCCCTCCATAATGACTGTGCCCGCTGCCAGAACTTGAATAATATGTTGATTGAGTCTGGTAAGTTGGGAAAAACTCATTTTTATCCAAATCAAGAATATGATATAACAGTTTGGATTCGGAATAGGTAATCTTATCAGAATTAATGATAATTCCATATATGCTTTCTGTTTTTGGACTGTATTCCATGAAGCACAATCCACCATCACTTCCAGTGACATAATCTGATATGTATAATATCTTGTCATGATTAAAAACACTATACCTGCTAGGATCTACCTTCCAAACAATCATATACCCTTTATCACCCGAAGTGTCAACATAAGAGATGTTTTTTGCATCGCTCCAAGACAGATTAGTTATCTTGTTGGTGTCGAAATAGCCATCAGGAATGTTCTTCTCGCCAACTTTAACGCAATTGTCCAAAGTGGCAACCAATATGCCATCTCCCCCAATGTCCTCAACAACCTTTTCACCATAAACTGCCCTGGAAGGCGGGAAAATCATATTGGATACGGTACCCACAACGAATCCAACTATCAAAATGAAAATTAATAATGCAACTAAAAAAACGACTATCTCTTTTGCTTTTGACATAATAATATATAAACAAATTATATACTATTATACTTATCGTTTTTAAATACCGATTAATAAAATAAATAATTAAAAATCACTTAATTTTTCAATATTAGCTTCAACAAAGCTTAAATTACAGCTCATACAATTAATAGCTATGATAGAATTAGTCATTGCTTGTTTTATAGGCATATCAATCGGAACGTTAACCGGGATGATACCTGGAATACATGTCAATACGGCTGGCGCAATACTCTTTGCTTCTTCAGCCGTTCTGCTTCAGGCATTGTCTGCAGAATTTCTTTGTGTTGTAATGGTTTCGATGTCCATAGCTCATGCTCTGATTGAATTTATCCCATCTATGCTTTTGGGAGTGCCGCAAGAGGGAACTGCAACATCAATTCTTCCTGGACATCGGATGGTTCTCCAGGGCAGATCAAAAGAAGTGATAAGAATCGTTTCTGTTGGAGGATTCGGAGCGATTATAGTGACAATAGCAATGCTTCCGATTTTTGCAGTTGCCCTTCCGATTTTGCATGAATTTACAAAACCGTTTACATGGATTATCCTATTGGTCGCATCGATTTATCTGACATACCACTTGACAAGCTCCCGAAGGGATTTTGTATGGTCCCTGCTTCTCTTCACACTATCCGGAATTCTGGGCTGGACTATATTTCAAACACCAATCTCCTCCGGAATTTCAATGATGTGCACATTTTCAGGACTGTTTGGAATAAGCACTATCTTGTTTAGCCTAAATGACTCCTCAACAATACCCCATCAAAACAAGTTTTATGAGCTGAATCTGAATTTCGACAAAATGAAAAGTATATTTGCAGGAGGAATAACCGGCGCGATATTGGGTTTTCTTCCGGGTTTTGGACCTGCCCAAGGGACAGTCATTGCACAGGCAGCAAGTGGAACAGACGATAACAGCGATGATGATACCGTCAATTTTTTACTTGCAACTTCTGGACTGAACATATCAGATTGTCTTTTTTCATTGATTGCCATTTACATCATAGGAAATCCAAGAAGCGGAATTGCAGTCTACATGTCCTATCTGATATCTGAAATGACATTGAATCACCTGATAATATTTATTTTCGCATCACTCCTTGCAGTATCTGTATCTTTAGCAATATCCTTGAAATTGGGCGATTCATTTTCAAAAATAATGGATGGTATTGATTATAAGAAACTGTCAATAGGGGTTGTTCTGCTTCAGATCTTAATCCTATACGTCTTCATCATTTATTATCAGGGCCCAATTTTCTACATGACCCTCGCTTTAGTCACATCGACTGCACTGGGACTCCTTCCCCATTACATTGGAGTTGGAAAGTCCCATCTTATGGGTGTTTTAATCATTCCTGCAATTGTAATTTATATGCAGATGTTTTTCTAGATAACCAATACGTTGTTTGCTATTTTTTCTGCCTTTTCGGTTATCTCAGAAATGTCTGAACCAGGAAATGCGTCAATGACGCACAGTTCAGCATTGCCCACATCCAAATCCTCAAATGGTTCGTTATGTATTTCAAATCCTTCGGTGATTTCATTGAGTTTTAAGTTTCTTTTTAGTGTTTCAATTGCTTCAGGATAGATGTCGTTGAAAATCACCTTTTCAAATCCGTATTTCAATAAATAAATTCCTATGGCTCCCCCACCACACATCCCATCAATAGCTACTGCAGGGCTGATTTTGTTGTTTTCAAGATAATTGTGCAGTTTTACCAGTTTAGTTTCAGTGGTCATTGCAACTTCAATATGGCTTTTGGACTGGTTTTTGGTCAAAATAAGCTTTTCACCAAGCAGTGTCCTGACAACATTTGTTTGTTCATCGTTTCCCTGAAGCAATTCGAAGTGGCTGATGTCGGAATCTTTGTCAAACTGACCGGCAACATCAGAGGGACTTCCTTTCAAAACCCCTTTAACTTCTGAAACTTCGTTCATCAGCCTTGCGGCAACAGCATCGTTAAAATCAGGGTGAAGCAATATCAACATTTCATTTCCTATGAATTGTGGGTTTAAGCTACTGTAATAGAATGTTGATAACGGCACCGGCGAATTTCTCCTGAGAGTTGCCTTTTCTCTGACGATTCCCTCCTCAATCATGATTTTTAGAATATGTGCCATCACTATATCAATTGGCCTTTTTCCGCATGTGCATCTCATGAAATCATCATCCAAATTGTCGAAATCATCATAGTCCATTATCGGAGAAAACTTTTTTATCTGAATATCTTGACAGTTTTCACATTCTTTTATTGCTTCAATATTCTCATTTAGATTTTCTTTGGTTATCATAGTAAACCCCACAATTATTCAATATTATATTATTGTTTTAACTCAATAATTATGCTTTTGAAAGTAATAAAAACTTTATTAATTAGTATTACCAACCCCAATAATATCAAAAAACGATTTGCAGGTTATTAAAATGAAAAATAAGCACGATTTAAGCAATAATAATGTGATACCACAATATAATATCCTTAAACAAAATTACACTCCTGAGGAAAAAATTATTTTAAATGAAATCCGTGAAACATTAGTGGACATGGCAGTCTCAAGCGGTGAAAATTTCCAAGCCGACGAGGAAAAGCTGTACAGTGACATAAAATCATTTCTGTTCAACAGACTGTCCGGCAACATATCTAATGACTACCTACATGAATTATCTGGAAAATTACTTCGAGACATAATTGGATATGGGAAAATCGATTCATTGATTCAGGACGATGATCTAGAAGAAATAATGGTAATTGGAGTCAATAAGCCCATTTTTGTCTATCACAGAAAATACGGTATGATGAGAACAAATGCCGAATTCGAAAATGAGCGGGAGCTGTTGGATCTGATTGATTCCATGGCGCGCCAAATCAATAGGCGAATCGATCAGGAATCACCAATTTTAGACGGCAGATTGATGGACGGTTCAAGAATCAATGCAACAATTCCCCCAGTTTCGGCAGATGGACCCTCCTTAACCATCCGTAAATTCAAAAAAGACCCATTGACCATCATTGATTTGATAAAATCAAAAACGATTTCCCTCGAATTGGCTGCATTTTTCTGGCTGTGCTTTGACGGTTTGGGAGTGAAATCTGCAAATGCAATCATCTCAGGAGGGACAAGTTCCGGCAAAACAACGACATTGAATGCATTATCAGCATTTATAAATCCAAAGGAAAGAATTATCACGATTGAGGATACATTGGAACTTCAAATACCTCATGAACATGTTATAAGAATGGAAACAAGGCCTCCCAACACTGAAAACAAAGGAGAACTGACTATGGATGACCTGGTCAAGAATTCCCTTAGGCAAAGACCTGACCGAATAATTGTTGGTGAAGTCAGGGCTAATGAAGCTACAACATTATTCACCGCATTGAATACCGGCCATTCAGGATTTGGAACCCTTCATTCAAACAGTGCTCGTGAAACCATCACCAGACTAACGACCGAACCCATGTCCGTTCCAAAGATAATGATTCAAGCCATCGATTTTATTATAATGCAAAGCAGAATCTACGCTCCCTCCGGTGTCGCCTACAGGAGGATAAGCGAAGTTGCAGAAGTGGTGGGGATTGAGGAAGACACCATACAGTTAAACAGGATATACGAATGGAATCCTGAAAAGGACATTATTGAAAATGTTGGGATAACCAGCAAAACATTAACTCAGATAGCAAATTTGAGCGGCAAATCATTATATGAGCTTTCAAAGGAAATTGAAAACAGAAAACTTATCTTAAAACATATGCTGAATCATAAAATCCACAACGTAAACGATGTCAATGCAGTTCTGGCATTATACTATGACAATCCCCAAAAAGTCCTGAACAGAGTAATATTAAACAGGTGATATCATTCTAAAAAGATTCTTTATAATTGTTGGAGGCATAACTCTAAAATTGACAGATTCAATAAGGGAATTTCCAATAAAAGAAATGAAAAATGAACCTGAAAACGATGAAGTCACCGCGAAAATATTTTCAAGATTTGATTTTGAACAGGAAAATCCTTCAAAAGAAAGCAGAATAGACGAAACTAGAGAAATTCTGATTAAGCACATGCTAACAAAAAGGATTTTACCAATTTACGTGACTTTATTTGTTTTGATTGCTATCCTTGCAGGTTTGGAGCTGGCTGGAATTTATTTAACTTTCCTATCAATGACATGTGTCTTCCTCATTTATTATCCTCAAATCAAAGAGAAAAACAGCTATGCAAATTTGAATCGGGACCTGCCATACGCTTTGAGACATATGGGGATTGAGTTAAAATCCGGAAAAGGATTGCACGACACGCTACATACAATAAGAAATGCGAATTATGGGGTGCTCTCTGAAGAATTCAATAGGGTTCTGGAAGAAGTAAAATATGGCAAGCCTACTGAAGAATCACTTTTGGAAATGTCCCATCGGGTCAAATCTGAAGGGCTTAAAAGAACAATACATCAAATCATCGGAACTTTGAGAGTTGGAGGAAATTTGGCAAACAGCTTGGATGTCATCGCACAGGACATATCATTTGAGACCCGAATCAAATTAAAGGAATATTCGCAAAAATTAAATTCTTTCATCCTGATTTATACATTCATAGCCATTTTAGCCCCCGTCGTCATACTTATTATGGCAATGGCCGGCTCTACCGTAATGGGAGACCTGATATCCGGAAATTTATTATTAATAATATATTCCCTCTTCTTCCCTTTGATTGTCATGTTTATGGGAATGCTTATTAAAAAACTAGAACCTAATATATGAAAAAATAAAAAAAAGAAAGGAATTAACCAAAGAAGTTCTCAATTCCTTTTGATGCCAACAATCCTACAAAGGCACCTTGTTCATCCATAATAATATTGCCTTTTGAGTATTGGTCAACTGCAGCATTAACCATAGCGGATTTTACAGAAGGCTCCTTTGCCTTTTGAGCTGCCGCCTTAACAATACTAAGTACCGCGTCAGCCCGAGATACGCCATTACCCCAATCCTCTTCACGAATAATGTCGATTCCGCTTGCAGTAGTTTTTGTTCCATTTACCTCAATCTCACCGGCTGCGGAAAGTATTGCATCTAATGCCTTGCTGTTAATTGCCACGACATTGTCTATGGATTCGTTTGTACGGTATTCCACAATTTCCTTAGCAAGCCTCATTCCTTCAGCATTGTCTGCACTGTAAAAGGCATCATGCATCAGCAATGCTGATCCTGCACCTTGCTTTTGATATTCTTCCGGTTCAGAAGCGGTTGGATGTGTCATCCCACCAGGATAAAATGCGGAATAATTCTTTAAATTACCATTTTCCAAATGAATGATAAATGCCATATCACATGCGCCCATACCCGGTCTGTCTTCACTTTCGTCAATGGCACAGACCAAAATATTCTTATTTCCATTGGATAATTCGGAATGGTCACCCATGAAAAGCGCACCTGCAATTATTAAAACTAATCCAATAAGAACTACAATTAAAATGGCAATGATAAGCTTTTTTGTCCTACCCATAGTAAAACCTACCTTTAATTAATTTTGTAAGGGAGTATATTTTTTTTATCGTACTTAAATATTACCACATAATTGAACAAAATAATAAAAATTACTTACAATTGCAGCCAAAAAATAAACACCATAATCTTTTCAAGATACTTTTCTTCTCTTTTTTATCTTCTTCAATAGAACAGCATTTAGCTTTGTTTTCTGTTTTGACCATAAAAATCAACTAAAAATTTGATATGTGGAAATTAAATATGAAAATCATATTTAATTTCTTGAGAGTAGTTATATGTCTTAATCAACTAAGAAAATTTGTTATTAATCAATTAAACAACAATAATCGGAGCCTTATATGGTTTAAAACCAAGACATATCGCAATTAAATTTAGGCATTCCTAAAATTAATCACTAATTATAATATTCATCTCAGACTATATAAATGTTTCTAAATTTTTAGGTTTACCTAAAAAATGAGGGGATTCTGACTTCAAGCAGGAAAACAAAAATGAGAAAAATTCAGTTAACTTATTATTTAACAAAACATAAACAATTAATTATAAATCATGGGGAACATCTGATGGGAAAAAATAGAGTCGAATGGATTGACCTTGTGAGGGCTATCGCAATTTAACCGTTTTATATATCCATGCAACCGATGGAATTTTCATCATTTCATCTGATGCAATACTGAACTACACTATTTATTCAAGAATATTCAATTTTGCATCCCTTTTCATCGGTCGTATAGGCGTCCCTTTCTTTTTAATGATAACCGGGTATCTGCTATTGGATAGGCACTATGATGATGAGCGTGTCCGTAAGTTCTGGAAAAAAAACTGCAAATGACTAATCATAATTACTGTCATCTGGTCAATAATTTATGCAATAAGCCTTCAGGTAATTACAGTTGAAAGTGCCCAAGTTAACATTTCAGAAGCCGGAAACTTATTCTTCAGTCACATGTGGTATATGCCTATGATTATCGGAATGTATCTTTCAATACCATTTGTTTCCGCGGCTCTTGAGCGATTTGACCCGAAAACAATCTATCAGGCAACTATAGTGTTTACACTATTGGCATTCCTGCTTCCATTCATTACAACAGTAATGGCCATGCACGGCATCCAAAATGTCAATATCCAATATTGCCTCGGATTCAGCGGAGGAGTTTATGGAATTTATATAATTCTTGGATATTTAGTTAAAAAAGGATTGTTTAAAAAGTATTCTTCCGGCAAATTGGGAATACTTGCAATAGTATCATTTTTAATTTGCGTAGTGTTCCAGTATTATTCATTCATTAAGGGATATGATTTTTTCCTATGGTATGAATTCCCATTCGTTTTGACCGGATCATTCGCATTGTTTGAACTTTGCTCTAGAATGGACAATGTTAGAGCATACCCTCTAGTTAAATTCTTATCAAAATACTCATTTGCAGTCTTTTTAGTGCACAACATATTCAGATTGCCGTTGCTTCCACTTGTTGTGCTGCTTCCTTATTCAGAACCGGTCAAAAGCAATAATACTTTGGATTTTATTGATAATCTTCAGTTACATTGCTACTGTAATAATCTATAGAATCCCAAAATTTGGAAAATATATTCTGTACATGAGATAGTTTAATCAAATATCTCTTTTATTTCTTTAAATGCACTTCTTGCTTCAGGAATTGGAAAAAGAGGATATATATGGAATAATCCATTTCCAGTGATGAACTTTACGTTAACACCATCATCTTCCAGATTTTTAACATACCTTTTTATGTCCTTGTAAAATATTTCGTCTGTACCTGCAAAGATTAATGTATCGGCCAAACCGGCATTATCCCCAAATAGCGGACTTACCCTATAGTCGTGAGTGTCTAAATCACTAGCCCATGATTTACCTACCTCTTTAAGGCCGATTTCGCCTAAAATCACATCATTTTCACTGTCATAAGGAGGATTACTCATTGACACATCAACCCATGGCGAAAAGCTTATGATTCTCTCCGGTTGAGGCAGACCTATTGTTTTTAGATATTGGCAAAATGAGTGGATAAAACCGCCGCCTGCAGAGTCCCCCATCAAAGTTAAATTGCCCCTCTGAATCAGCATTTCATACAACCCTGTGATTACATCATAAGTTTGCATAGCGCTACTTTTAGGAGCAAGCGGGTAAACAGGTGCAACAACATATGCATCCAGCTTTCGTGACAGCAAAAAACAATATAATAAATGCTGATAATTTATTTCCATAACATAAGCTCCACCATGCATGTACAAAATAGCATTCGTAGCGTTTTCATCCCCAAATGTGAAAACAGGTGTTCCACCAATGTCACTGCTTTTGAAAATACCCTTAGGAAGTTTGCTGTCTGATGGATTTTTTAACAAATCCTCAACCTTTTCGGCAGAATCCATGAAATCGGGTTTATTGAATCTCAAAATGAATTCCTCTATTTTTGCAATGAAAAATTTTTCGCCTGACATATTGTAATCATCAACATTCCTTAAAGGAGTGAAAAGAAATATTTTTAAACTCCCCTTATTTTCTCAAAAAATAATATCTTTTTAAAAATTATATAGAGAAGTTATATTTTTTCTAATTAATATATTATGATATTTTCAAAAAAATAGATAATAGGTGTTTAAAATTGAGGTGATTTTTAAACACCGAAGAGTTATATGGAAAATTTGGCAGATAATTTTCCGAAATATCAAATTAGAAAATTGTGAAAACTAATTCGATATTTTTAAAGATTTTGGAGATTGTATATTCGACTGATAATATACGTGTTAAGAGAAAAAATTTAGGCGTGCCTAAATTTCTGTTCTCATATAATTAGTAGTTGGCCATAGTATATAAAGGTTTCGGTATTTTTTAGGCATGCCTAAATTTTAGCCATGGTTTTATCCAAATATAGCACGTGTTATATAACAGATTGTATAAAATAATATATAAATATTTCGGCTAACCAAAAAAATAGAATAAAAAAATAATAAAAGATTGAAAGATCTTACATTAATCTTCCAACACCAGTAATTTCAAAACTAGCAACGCCGTCAATAGCTTGAACCATTTCTTCAACAGCTTCAGATCCACCTTCACCGTCTTCGGTGATGAATTGTAAAATTACAGCAACTAAACCAAATGCAATTGGTTCTTCTGAAATTTCGTGAACTGTAGCGCCTTCAGGCATTGATGTTTTAATAGCTTCTTTAATACTTTCCAAATCAATATCTGGACTGTCTGGCATGATTTTCATAGTGGTTAATACTTCACCCATTATAATTCCTCCATTTTAAACTTATGGTCCTTCAAATCCGCATTCGCATTTGTAAGCGTGACCAAAGGTACGGCATTTTTCACATCTTGCTATTTTTGCTCCACAAATCGGACATTCAAATTCTACGAATGGTCCAGTTAATGGAATTTCTTGTTTACATGAAATACATTCAACAGTTTTCATTTTTAATCACCTATAATTTGTGTGTAATTGAAGTTATAATCATTTATATTATCATCTAAAAGAGACAAAACCCTTTCAGGATACTTCCCATTCACAACATAACAATTAGTCCCAAACTCTAATAAAAGAGAAGGTAACATTACATCAATCGATGACTCTTGAAAAGTTAGTAAATTTGATGCATCGATTTTACTTATGAATGTTGAACCAGGCTCTTTTGGTTCTTGGGTATATATACCATTTACATTTGTTACTATAAAAAGGTTCGCATTTAAGATATGGGCAACATAGGCTGCAATGGAATCTGAAGTGACATCCCATGAGCATTCGAACGGATCTTCCTTTTTCAAGAAATCGGAAACTACAAAAATAGGAGTGAAACCTTCGCAGGATATTTTCTCAGCTTCATTAATTGAAAACGCCAATTTTGTGGATTCTGCCTTGTCATTGACCAATTTAGCTATTATATCCATGCAATCAATAGCTGTCCAGTGATTTGCTTCCTTGGAAAATCCTATTTCATCATCATATTTGCGAATGAGGTTTGCAAATTCGCCTCCGCCTAAAATAATAAGAGAATTGGTATCCTTTAATTTTTCAGCCAGGTTTATGGCATGTTCAGGAAACAAACTTCCCCCAATCTTAACAACATGTTTTATGATAACAATCACGACCCCGTTTAATTAAAAGTAGATATGATTAAATGATAGTTTGACTATAAAAGTTTTAAATCGCCGGTCACTTCATCGATGATTTCATCCTCATCAGGTCCCAGAGCCAAAACTGTAACGCTTGATGTAGGTATCTGAGTACGTCCAGCATCAACTACAAGATAATTGACAATGCCCTTTTCATCTGCCGCTTTCTTAAGCTCTGTAAGCTCCTCGAGAGTCTGAACCTTTAAAACCACCTTTGCATAGGCCTCATTTTCCCATTTTCTAATCTTGTCTGAAGGTGACTTCTTATATGCTCCAATTGATCCGTGACAACATTGGGCTGCGATTTTTCCCTTTCGCATTTTCAAATCTGTTCTGACTATCATTACCTGTTTCATATTATCAGTATTAGATATCTAGTTATGGTTTAAAAAAGTTTTTGCAAATATTATTGAAAAATTTAATTAATAGTAAAAAGAGAATTATTAATGATTATATTTATAGGAAGATAATAATGACTCGTATTTCAATTTTAGACAAAGACCGATGTCAGCCAAAAAAATGTGATTATCTCTGTATTCATTACTGTCCAGGTGTTAGAATGGATGAGGACACCATAGTAATTGATGAAGATACTAAAAAACCGCTGATATCTGAAGAATTATGTGAAGGATGCGGTATCTGTACCAACAGATGCCCATTTGATGCGGTTACCATTATCAACTTGCCTGAAGCCGCCGGCGATCCGATACACAGATTTGGTCCGAACCAATTTGAACTGTTTGGACTTCCTACACTTGAAGAGGGAACAGTATTGGGTCTTTTAGGTCAGAACGGTATTGGAAAATCCACAATAATGAATATCCTGGCAGGCAACTTAATACCAAACTTTGGAGACTTCGAAAATCCTCCTGAAAACTGGGATAAGGTGATTGAATACTACAAAGGCTCAGCACTTCAAAAGTATTTCCAGGATTTGTCCGAAGGCAATGTTAAAACCATCTTAAAACCACAGATGGTCGACAAGCTTCCAAAAGTTGTTAAAGGTAAAGTAAGAGACCTGCTCACCAATGTAAATGAAAGGGACAAGCTTGACTACGTTACAAAAGAATTGCAGCTTGAAAACGTTTTGGACAGAAAAATGGAAAACCTGAGTGGAGGAGAACTTCAAAGGGTTGCGATAGCTGCAACAGTGCTTAGGGAAGGTGACTTCTACTACTTCGACGAACCAACATCCTGGCTTGACGTGTCACAAAGGCTTAATGCTGTAAAGGTAATCAGGTCTCTGGCCGAAGAGGGAAAAAGCGTTTTGGTAATTGAGCACGACCTTGCTACATTGGATGCTCTTTCAGACAACATACATATCCTATACGGTACTCCGGGCGGATATGGTGTAGTGTCCGGAAGAAAAGGAGTTCGTTTAGGAATCAATGCTTACATCAAAGGATTTTTGGCTGAAGAAAACGTCAGAATCAGAAGAAACGCCATTGAATTTACAATAAGGCCGCCTACTCCAGAAGATGAAGGCGAAGCGATTGCAAGCTACACAGACATCCGCAAGGATTATGACGGATTTGAATTGAGTGCCGACGAAGGTGAAATATTCTATGACGAAATCGTGACCGCATTCGGATCAAACGGTATCGGTAAGACCACATTTGCAAAGATGCTTGCAGGCGTTGAAGAGCCGACCTCAGGAGAAGTAGATGAGGAAGTTACAATCGCATACAAACCTCAATACATAGTTACAGATTTTGAAGGCAGTGTAAGCGACTTTTTATACATGAACGCACCAAGTTACGGAAGCAAAATCTTTGAAAGTGAAATTATGACTCCTTTCGGATTGAACGACATGCTCGACAAGCCTGTCAAAGGCTTGAGTGGAGGGGAACTTCAAAGACTAGCTATTGCTTCAACACTTGCAGCGGATGCTGAAATCTATCTTTTTGATGAACCGACCGCATTTTTGGATGTTGAACAGAGGTTAATAGCTGCAAGAGTAATCAGAAAAATGATTGAAAGTAGAAATGCCGCATCACTTATCGTTGATCACGATATCGTATTTATCGATTACATCTCAGATAGGGCAATGGTATTTGACGGTACACCTGGTTTGAACGGTCATGCTTCAAAGCCAACTGACTTGAGAAATGCAATGAACGAATTTTTAGGAAATCTCAACATTACATTCAGAAGAGATAAAGAAACAAAAAGGCCTAGAGTTAACAAACTCGACAGTTACAAAGACCGTGAACAAAAAGAAAAAGGAGAATATTATTACTTGTCAGATTAAATATTCCCTATTTTTTATCTTTTTTTAAAAACTTCCATCCAATATAGATATCAAAAACACGCAATACTTCATTATTAATAGAAAAATAGTTTAAAAAAAAATAGTTATTAAAGTTGAGGAGGAACCTTAATAACTATAGAGAGGCTAAATTATTACAATAGCATGACAAACGACATCTGACTGGCTGACTAATGTAATAATTATTCTTAAATACTATGAAGCATGAAAGATCACTCACCATCTTTCAAACATTAGTGATTAGTTCACTAATCTTTGAAAGGCAATGAAAGATAGAGTGTAAATAGCTATTACTAGCTATTTACGTTAGTTAGTTATATGACCAATTTTAAAATTGAGGTATGGACATATAAATTATCAAACAGGGAAATTTGATAATCTATACTATACTACCTAGTAATAACCATATAAATGTTATTAAAGTATTACTATTCATAACAAGCTTTAAATTAGAAATAAAGATGTCAGTTTCTTTTAAATAAATTAAAAATATGCCCCAACCCAAATTATTCGAAAAGGACAGCCCAACATTCCCCGACGAAAAAAAATAATAAATTAAAAAATCATTAAAATAATCTTAAATTAAAAAATACTTCCTTAAAATAATTCGCAAATACAAACATGAACTTTAAATAGATATTTCATTAAAAAGATAAAAATAAAGGAGTAAAATTTGATTTTATCCCCAAACATATTAAAAAATAAAATGTAATACTTTTTTAAAAAATAATACTACATAGAATAATATTTTTTTATAAAAAAGTAATATAATTGTTGAACCATCCAAGAATACAAATTGATTCCAAAAATTAATTTAAAAAAAATAGCTATTAAAGACAAGAGGAGCTGATTACTTTAATAGCTATTGTAGACAGTGAAAGAAACCCATATATGATCATACAAATCTCTTTTTTGATTATTAATTATCTTACATTGATGGAGAAAATAAGCAATATCAATTGGTTATGCCAACAACCAATATTGCCCGGCTAATGATGAATTATCAACATAAAGATAATTAATTGAAAAATAATCAAAATATTGCTATTCTAACTATTTTTCTAACATTAGTGATTAACACACTAATCTTAGAAAGACAGTTGAATAATGAGAGTAAATAGCAATAAGCTATTTACAATCATCATATCTGACTATTTTTTAAAACTCTATTTTAATTCCAATGGCCCAAGTTTTGAGAGAGTTTTATGAAATTCTTCCATAGTTCTCTGAAATTTTTCACCTTCGGATGCTGAAATCCATTCATGACGGAATCTCTCTTTTTCAATCCCAAACTCTTCAAGAATATCCTCTACAATTTTTGACCTTCTGGACCATTTGTAGTTACCTGCGTCATAATGGCAGTCACCAATATGGCACCCACCTACAAATACTCCATCGGCACCTTCCTGAAATGCTTTGAAAATCATTGAAGGGTTGATTCTTCCAGAGCACATTACACGAATAATTCTGATGTTTGGAGAGTATTGCATACGTGCAGTTCCTGCTGTATCAGCACCACCATAACAACACCAGTTACATAATAAACCTACGATTTTTAAATCATCTGCCATCAAACCACCTCTTATAATTCTGTTTTTTCTGGACTGTATAATGGAGGTTTGATATCATCTAAAACTCCAGCTACATAACCAGTTCTATTATAGTATTTTTTCTGCAATTTATCGAAAATCAATGAAACAGGAATGTCCATCGGACAAACATCATCACATTGGCCACAATCCACACAACTGAAACTCATGTGTGATAGCCTTACTCCCTGGAACGCTATTGGGAGAGGAGGGATGTTTGCTTCATCCTTGAAGTATGGTTTGTTCAATTCACAGTTTTCGAAGCACCAACAGATCGGACAAATGTCACGACATGCATAACAGCTAATACATCTGCTCCATTCATCCATTTCACTAACCAGTGGATAAGTGGCATCCTGATTCTTTTTAGCCATTTTGATCATGATATTTTCAACTTTTGATCTGCCTTCAACAGCAGGCTCGGAAGGAGACTTGGTTTCAAGAATTCCTGCCTTTTTTGCACCATCTATTAATTCTTGGCCTTTTTCATCATTGATTTCTATGAATGTCCAGCCGTCCTCTGCTCCCCAGTTTCCACAGGCGATGTTTGCCTTTCTTGGGATTTTCACATCACATCTCTGGCAGTTTTTACGGCGTCCGTAACCTTCATTTTCAAGGTCATGGATTTTGACTGCCTCTTCGGAACCGTCTGCAAGTTCAATGATAAACTGTCCCTTATCGATTTCTTCACTTATGACATCATCAGGATTGGCTTCATAGAACAGGTCAATCATCTCTCTTCCGCTAACAGGAGATACTGTTCCACCACAATTTAAACCAATCATGTAAATATTATCCTTATTAATTTTGTGTCTAACTATAAGCTCTTCAACAGCCCTCATATCACATGGTTTGACTGTAAATGCAACTTTTTTATCAAAGAAATATTTTTGAACAAGATCACCAATCATTGTTGGAGCACAATGATAAGATCCTGCAGTTTTTAATAAATCCTGTGAATCAGTGATGAAAACAGGAAAAGCATCATAAACATCATCTTGAGGACTTAATGCCAAAACACCATCAACCAATCCTTCATCCAGCAAATATTTGAGAATGCTGGTTACGGCCCCTCCGCATTCACCAGCTTCATGAATTTCATTATTTTGAGATTTTGCTAAAACATAACTCATATTATCCCTCTATTTGTTTAATTCCCCGATAACTTCAATAATACCTAAATTATCAGACCCAATTACGCAATTGAAATTTTGTACTTCTCCCATTGCATTTACAAAAGACCCGTCTTGTTCCAACCATGTTTTAACTGGAACAACAATGTTTGAGATTTTTGTAGTATCATTTTCACAGCAGGCAAAAGTGATAATTTTAGATATTTTAGTAAAATCATAATCGAATTCATCTACAACATCGTCATTGAAAACCAGCAGCAATTTAGTATTATCAAACAACTCCACCATTTCATCTGCGGATTTTGAATCAATGATATCTAAAGCACCTTTTGTATTAGGTTTACTGAAAACAGGTAGGGCTTTACAATTTAAAGATTCTATTTTATCCAAATCACCCGCTTCATCCACATAATTAAATACAACGACTGAAGAATCATCAATCTCTCCTTTGAATTTATCTAAAAATTCTTGAACTGAAGAGTTGGAAATTTCATCGGCAATATTGAAAGTAACTGCATTTTCATTTTTGCTTAAGGCATATATCTTGGCATCATTCTGTTTCGCATGAACAATTCTTCTTCCAATTAACGGATTTTCATACAACAAATCACCAATTACAAATACTTTGCTTGCATTTGCAATCTCATCATATGAGGCCACATCCTCAAAATTCTTCAAATCATTTGCATAAAATCCAATATTAAAACCGTTAGATTCTGCGAAATCCTTAATTGCAGCAATATCTTCAACACTACAATTACCAGAACAAATTACAGATACGTCTGATGCATTAGCTGATTTAATTTCATTTGAAGCGTCTGCAATTGAATTAGTCAAATCAACATTTTCGAATTTATTTTTAAAACAATCAATGGAATTTCTTCCATTCAAACAGTTTTTACCAGCGTTAACTGGATGCCTTTTATAGGGAAAAGTCCCAACAATTTCTTCACCATCTAAAATCACATTTATACCACAACCAACACTGCATGAAGGGCATAACGTGTGTTTAATTTCAAACATAATACATCACCAAATCTTTAAAAAGCAGCATTCAAATTTATTGTAGAACTAATATCCTCTTTAAATAGCTCATAACTTGACTGTCTAGTCAATGAAATCATATTCATCAACATAGTGCATGCATGATGGAAAACGATTTGAGAACATTCTTGTTGGATGAATTCTTCAAAAATGTCTAATCTGATCAATCCTTCAACCTTAAAATTTAAATTCAAATTTGAGGAGGATTTTAAAACAATAATATAGTTTATATCCCTTTGGTCAGTATTTGTATATTCGACAGCCCAATCAACATCCAAATTTAAATTAGTATTTTTGGGATTGTAATCTTCTCTAATCATGGCCATTCTTTCTACAGTAATTTCCATACTACTCTCTCCAATTATTAAAATAATCTCCAAATTATTCAAATTAAAAGAATTAATTAAAATAATCTATACCCTACTAACTAGTAATAACCATATAAAGGTTATTATAGTATTACTCTCAAAATTGGAAGTTTTTAAGACAATAAAGATAAAATAAGCTTTAAAAAAAATCAAAACACAAACCACATATCTTTATTTCATGAAAAAATGAATGAGGTTGATTTTTTAAGAAAAAATAATAATAGCAAAAACTGCACAAATAAGACGTAAACAACGAAATAAGTTAATAAAATGATTATCTGCATTAATCGATAAAGCATTCCATCCAATTTATAAAAATAATGAAATATGTTGAATTAAAGAGTGAAAATATTATTAAAACTATAAAGATAAAAGTAGTAATACTTTTTATAAAAATAATACTACTTCAAAACATACTTTTATTTAAAAAATTATTATCTAAACTATTGTTAATGCATCAGGCACTTTCTTCAAAATACTGTCCCTAACTGGAATCATTGTTGAAGAAGCAATTGAAAAGTCAGCACTATCTGCTGCAGCCTTATCATCCTTTTCAGCAATGATAGTTGCATTTAATTCATTTTGCAAGTTATCAACAGTATTTTTCAATACCCAATCGTCGATGTCTGAAATTACAATTTCATCAACGAAACTATCCAATTCATTAGCGATTACCCATGAAATAAACCTTCCACCATGTAGCGCTATTGTATTTCCCTCGGCCAATTCAACAATATCCTTTAATGTATGCTTTAACTCAATGTTTTGATACATTCTGGAATTAACCAACGTTGCCCAATGGGCATCACCAACATGATACTCACCGATTTTTCTTGGATATACATAGTCAGGCCCTGCAATCTTAACGGCAGTTGTTAATGACAATAAGTCAGGTCTTTGGACCGGAAGGCCCCTATTTGGGAATTCCTCGTTAATAATCTGAATAATTCTTGGAAGTCCGAATTTTCCTCTCTTGGCAGTTCCAGGCTCAAATCCACACATATATCCATGATGATTTTTTTGAAAACCTGTAATTACCATATTCAAACCGGATCTCAGGCCCACCCTTACTTCATGTTCATAAGCTCCATTTGTCGCAACCACCTTTCCTGGAGACAATATTCTTGCAGCAGCAATTGTCTTTGCAAATGCCTCTGAAGTGTTTTCACATCTATTGAACGGACCTCCTTCAACAACAATAACATCTGCACCAATTTCAATGGATTTTTCAAATCCAGTGATTACTTCATCATAACCGTCACCAACAAACATGATTGATTCCAAGCCCCTTCCATACTTTTTAGCCAGATTTGCAATATCTTCAGCTTCCCTTAATGGAGCCGCATGACCATCCCCTGTCTGTTCACAGGTGACATTTACCGCAACGGAGGAAGACAATTTAACCCATTCCTCTTTATCATCTTTTTCGGCGAGTTCCTTATCAATCAATCTTTCATGAATTCTTCCACGAGGACATTCAGTAAATGCAGGACCCTTATTATAACATTCGCCGCCACACCCACTGATGTTTTTAGGAAGTCTCATCGCACCATTTTCACCGAAGTGATCCAAATCCAGAGGCACATCAACAATTTCATGTACCTTCCTCATCACTTCAACACCTCTCATTCCGAATTTTTCGGCTATGTCTGAAAAAGCGTATGCACAAATATGAATTGGAGCACCAAACATATCGGCCAATCGGCAATTACCCAACAAATCCATTAACTCCAAATCTGATGCACAAGTTCCAACGACTACCTCTGTTAAATCGCAGCCTAACGGAAATCTTTTAAATTGCATTCCCAATTTCATTGTTTCTTCAAATGACAATTCTGAAATTGCATCAACTACGGATGTTACATCCTTATTCATTTTTGATATTTCAATTGCAGCTTCATCATCATAAACAGCTTTTTTAATCAAATCATACATGAAAATTTACTCCAAGACAGTTATTAACTAATATATTTTTCAGTGAAATCTTTAATAAATATGTTTCGATTTTGTATTACTGAAAATTAATTAAATCAATTGTATTACAAAATAAAAAGTAATACTAAACTATAATATTCCAAACAAATAGTATTATCAGTATTACTAAAAATAATAAAATAATAGAAAAAATAATACTAAATAAAGACCAATGTAAAGATTTAAATAGTACTACTTTTTAAATATAAATTATTACTGCATAGAATAAAAAACCATAATTAAGTAATAAAAAAGCAATATGACACATTTAGACCATGCAGTAAAACTTTTTTATATAGTTTAAACTATTGGAAAAGTTCTGTTAAAGATATATTTTTTAAGGAGACGAAAAAATGAAAGTAGCAATTTTAGGTGCAGGATGTTACAGAACACATGCTGCAAGTGGAATTACCAACTTCTCAAGAGCTGTAGAAGTTGCTGAAGCAACCGGTAAAGAAAACATTTCCATGACCCACTCCACAATCGAAATGGGTGCAGAATTATTAGAATTAGCAGGTGTAGACGAAGTAGTAGTATCCGACCCAGTATTCGACGGAGACTTCACCGTAGTAGAAGACTTCGACTACGCAGACGTAATCGCAGCTCACAAAGCAGGAACCCCCGAAGAAGTAATGCCAGCAATCAGAGCAAAAGTCACCGAATTAGCAGAAACCGTACCAAAACCAGCTAAAGGCGCCATTCACTTTACTCACCCTGAAGACTTAGGAATGAAATGTATCAACGATGACGCAGAAGCAGTAGCAGACGCTGACTGGGTAATGACCTGGTTACCAAAAGGCGGAATGCAAAAAGAAATCATCGAAAAATTCGCACCTAACCTAAAAGAGGGCGCTATCCTAACCCACGCATGTACCATTCCAACCACCAAATTCAACGACATTTTCGAAGAATTAGGCGCAAAAGTAAACGTGGCTTCATATCACCCAGGTGCAGTACCTGAAATGAAAGGACAAGTATACATTGCAGAAGGATACGCTGACCAAGCAGCTATCGATACCTTACTCGACTTAGGTAACAAAGCAAGAGGAGCAGCATACACATTACCAGCAAACTTATTAGGACCAGTATGTGACATGTGTTCCGCAGTAACCGCAATTACCTACGCAGGTATCTTAGCATACAGAGACACAGTAACTCAAATCTTAGGTGCTCCGGACGACTTCGCACAAATGATGGCAAACGAAGCATTGACCCAAGTAACCGCATTAATGAACGACGAAGGTATTGCAAACATGGATGAAGCATTAGCACCATCCGCATTAACCGGTACCGCTGACTCAATGAACTTCGGATCATTAGCAGAAATCGTTCCTACCGTATTAGATTACTTAGGCAAAGAAGAATAAACACAATAAGTTTTAATTGTTGATTTTTATCAACAATTAATTTAACTTATTTTTTAAGTGTTTAAAAAAAAGAACCCTTAAAAAATAAGTTAATTTTTATACTTATGAAAAATTGGAGATTGGTGTTAAAATTGTTAGAAAAACTTAAAAAAATATTCGGCGTTAAAGATGCAGTAGAAACTGTTGAAGCAAAAACTGTCGATGAAAAAATTGAAGAAGAAATCATAGCCGTAGAAGAAACCGTTGAAAAAACAAAGAAAATGAAAGTGGCAATTTTAGGTGCAGGATGTTACAGAACACATGCTGCAAGTGGAATTACCAACTTCTCAAGAGCTGTAGAAGTTGCTGAAGCAACCGGTAAAGAAAACATTTCCATGACCCACTCCACAATCGAAATGGGTGCAGAATTATTAGAATTAGCAGGTGTAGACGAAGTAGTAGTATCCGACCCAGTATTCGACGGAGACTTCACCGTAGTAGAAGACTTCGACTACGCAGACGTAATCGCAGCTCACAAAGCAGGAACCCCCGAAGAAGTAATGCCAGCAATCAGAGCAAAAGTCACCGAATTAGCAGAAACCGTACCAAAACCAGCTAAAGGCGCCATTCACTTTACTCACCCTGAAGACTTAGGAATGAAATGTATCAACGATGACGCAGAAGCAGTAGCAGACGCTGACTGGGTAATGACCTGGTTACCAAAAGGCGGAATGCAAAAAGAAATCATCGAAAAATTCGCACCTAACCTAAAAGAGGGCGCTATCCTAACCCACGCATGTACCATTCCAACCACCAAATTCAACGACATTTTCGAAGAATTAGGCGCAAAAGTAAACGTGGCTTCATATCACCCAGGTGCAGTACCTGAAATGAAAGGACAAGTATACATTGCAGAAGGATACGCTGACCAAGCAGCTATCGATACCTTACTCGACTTAGGTAACAAAGCAAGAGGAGCAGCATACACATTACCAGCAAACTTATTAGGACCAGTATGTGACATGTGTTCCGCAGTAACCGCAATTACCTACGCAGGTATCTTAGCATACAGAGACACAGTAACTCAAATCTTAGGTGCTCCGGACGACTTCGCACAAATGATGGCAAACGAAGCATTGACCCAAGTAACCGCATTAATGAACGACGAAGGTATTGCAAACATGGATGAAGCATTAGCACCATCCGCATTAACCGGTACCGCTGACTCAATGAACTTCGGATCATTAGCAGAAATCGTTCCTACCGTATTAGATTACTTAGGTAAAGAAGAAGAATAAGTTAAAATGTTGGATTTAATCCAACAATTATTTAACTTATTTTTTAATTGTTATCTGAAAATAGCCATTAAAAAATAAGTTAGGATATTTAATTTAATAGAGTTTAAGTTGGTGTTAAATTGATTGATGAAATTTTAAACAAAGCAAAACAGGGACAGAAATTAAGCGATGAAGAATTTTTAGAGTTGTTGAGGATAGATGATGATAAAAATTTGGAAAAATTATTCGAAACATCTGCCGAAATACGTAATAGTCAATCAAAGACAATAAAATTAACATCAACAGTGCATATTACAAACAAATGCCAAATTCAGCCAAGATGCAAATATTGCGGATTTGCTGAAGAAACCTCATCAAAAGGATACTACAATGCATTCTATAAATCTGATGATGAAATATTAAAAGCTGCATTGTCCATAACCGAAGCACATATTCCTCGCGTGAGCTGTTCCGGAGGATATGGGTATAAAGGAAAGCAGGCCGTGAATGCATGCAGAATCGTTAAAGAAAACACCAACCTGGAGATACTTGTTAATGTTGGTGGAGATTTAACTTCAAAATCAATTGAAAAGCTTGCAGAACTTGGAGTGGATACAGTCTGCTGCAATCTGGAAACAATAAACGAAGAGGTTTTCAAAAAAACAAAACCTGGAGATTCCCTTTCACAAAGAATTGAAACCTGCAAATTAGTATGTGAAGCAGGAATTGGATTATCCTCAGGACTGCTTTTAGGCCTTGGTGAAAGTCCTGAAGACAGAATCAGACATTTGCGTTTCCTGGGCAAGTTCAAGACACTTGAAGAAATCCCAATAATGGGTTTTAATCCTTATGATGATACCCCAATGGCTGATTACCCCCCATTCCCTTTGAAAGAACAATTGAAAATTGTCGCTGTTACCCGAATAATGTATCCTGACATTAGAATTACAATGCCGACACCGACTGTTGGGCCTGAAAATGTCGAATATTCCCTCAAAGCGGGGGCAAATAATCTGGCAACAGTTATTGCAGACAATTACCCTCTTGAAGTTAAAGGAGTTGGAGCTCCGGAGTATGGGAACTATTCTGAAGTCGTTAATGTGATTGAAAAATTAGGCCTCATACCTCAAACTATTTAATCCTCCTTTTTTATATGTGATATTATGGCATTTGAAGAAATGATAAGAAATGCATTTGAAGAATCTAGAAACAACACCAGATTCGGGGATACCCTTGAAGAGCTGAATGAACTTCAGGAATATATCAAAAATGCTGAAAAGATATACGTTCCCAACAAAAACGGGATTAAAGTAGAAGTGCTGAACAGCGTTTTAAATGAGTATGGCCTGCCAGAAGCTAAAATACTTCAAATCAATACAAACACAGCGGATACAAGCAGGATTCCTGCTCTTGCAAAAGCGTATATGGCACTTGACCAAAGCGATGCTGATTTAATAATAGCTAGGGGAAGGTTAGGAATTCCGGGTTCAGGATCCTTGCTTATCTTTATTGACAACAAGGGAAGAATATTGACTGCTGGAACTTCCCCGTCACATCTGATTCATAAAAAAACAATCGAGGAAGCGGTTTATAAGGAAGCATGCGAAGCGCTTGAAAAGATTGGTTTTGAAAAAAAAGAAGGTTGAATGATGAATATTGATACTGGAATAACCTCAGAAGTCCTTACGATTAAATCTGAAACAAAATTAATTGATATTTTCAATAAGATTATTTCAAAGAAATCGGAGACCGTTTATGATTATGTTGAAAGCCTGAATATCGACAAATCAAGTAAGATAATTGTAATTGGAACTTATTTTACCGGTGTGGGAATTGTAAAAAAATTAAGTGAAAAATACGACAACATACTATTGGCTGACATCTATCCTCATCTGGAAGACTTATTGTATACTGAAATAGGGGGAAAACTCCAACATAAAGTTAAATTTACATCAAACCTCGATTTAATCTATTCTGGAAGTATTGTGATTGACACAACAGGTTTTGGTGGAATTAGCGTGGATGAAACATCAAGACTTGATGTTGACGGATTCATAATAGAAGACCCTGTCGCTGAAGACAATGACAGGCTTCTTGAAGAAAAAAACAACATTCACGAAAGGCTGAATGCAGTGAAATGTCCAAACAAGGCAATCTTGAAAACAAAAGGAATAGACAGCAAAACCTCCGGTACAATGACCCTGACGATTGGTGTTTTAACCAATCTATTGAATAAATGCCAAAAAGAGGAAGGAGTACTTTATTGTGCATGCGAAATGGGCTTTCTTGAAGAGGTAATATTTAAGGAGAAAAACATTGGAAAATTCATTGATTTGATAAATGTTCCCTCATTAAAGATATCAACAATCAAGCCCTTTGATTTAGAGGAATTGATTCTTGAAGAAATAGATAAAATAAATTCAAAAATGATTTAAATGAAGCTTAAAGAGATAATTGATTTCATAGACAAAAAAATACCCAAGACATTGGCTTTGGATTCGGATGAAGTCGGATTCAAAAGGGAATATGACTTGGAACAGGACATCACATCAATAAAGATTTACATGGATTTGTTGCCTGAAAATGATGTTTATACTGACAATACATTGATTATTACGCACCACCCCCCATTATTCATTCCAAAAACACCAACTTACATTATCCATACTAATTGGGATGTGATGGAGGGAGGTGCTAATGAAGCACTTGCAGATACCCTAAATCTGGAAGTAATTGATTACTTCGATCAAAATACAAAAATTGGAAGGATTTGCAAGGCAGACAAAAAGTTTAGTGACTTGAAAAAGAATATTCTAGACAATTTTACAAACGTGAGAACCGTGAACAATCTAGATGACGAAAAGGATATCGGTGAAGTGGGAATCATATCCGGCTTTGGCCTTAAAAATCCCGATTATATAATGCTGGCTAAAAGCAGAAGATTGGACATCCTGATTTCAGGAGACCTGACTCAGGAAACATCAATTCTCGCGAAAAATTTAGAGATTACACTAATCGATTTGAATCATCACGAAAGTGAAGTTCCTGGATTATATGCTCTTGCAGAAATCCTCAAAGAACTTAAAATAAACGTAGAAATTGTTGATAATACACCTATTGAAAAATTAGAAATCCCGTGATAGAATGGTAGACGAAATTAAAGAAATGGAAGATAAGCAAGTTCCTAAAGGAAGAATTGATTTAGTTGGCTGTGGAAGACTAGGTTTGAGAATTGGAATAAACTTAATGCAAGTCCACAGAGGAGGGCCTAAAGTAATTGGAGCCTTTGATGGGCAAAAGATAGATGGGGGAGATGTCATATTCACACTTCTTGGAGCAGAAGTTGGAAAATCCAAGCCTGAATTTTTAAAGCAAATCTGCACACACAATCCTGATTTCAGAAAAGTATTGAGCTATTCCGAGTATATCTCTGAAAAAAACATTGATTTGTTAGAAGGAGATGTTGTAATTATCGTTATTGCCGGCGGAGATACAATACCTACTGCCGCAAAAATAATAAAACATGCCCAAAGAAGAGGGGCCAGAACCATCGGAACTGCAGGAATTTTCGGATTCGGAAATGAAAATATTGAAATTAAAGACATATCTGAGTATGATGACTCAAATCCTGCCATTCAAGAGTTGAGAAAAGAGGGAATTAGGCAAAACCATTTAATTTTAACTACACATAAATTAATCAGGGACAATGAACCTGTAACACCTTACACATTAGATGAAGTTGCAAAGACCATTACAATCAATGCCCTGAAATTATTGAGAGAACAAAATGATAAAGATATCAACAGCTGAATGCTTCACTCATGGAAAAATTGGAAGGGAACTCCATGCGCTAGCTCAAAATTATGACGGCGAATTCGGTAGTGAATACGTTAAAAACCCACAGGATTATGGTGACTTTGATTTTAATGAGCTTAGTGTAACCTGCAGCTTATTCATCCCTACAATAGAAGCCGTTGAGAAAATATTGAACGTTGAAAATCCTCCCAAACCGGATAAACTAATTAAAGGAATAAAGGTTTATGATGAGATGGGGGATAAAAAAGTAAGTTTGATTATGGCCCAAGCTGTTAAAAAAATAAGCGAGTGCGATATAGCTATCGGAACCACGGCTGGAATCGGCCGTGGTGCAATCAGTATAATCACGGACAAATACAAAATAACAGCCATCACTAATGTTTATGCGGATTTGCGTGAAAACAAAAGCGACGATTTATTCAAAAGATCAGAGGATGGAATCAGAAAAGCACTGAAAATTACATGCCTAATTCTAAACGATAAAATCGATGAGATAAGGGCTTTGGAAAATGTAGAAATCAGCGCCCTATAAATCTTCCAATTCCTTTAGAATATATTTTTTTAATATGCTGACGGCCTTTTCACCGTCTTCATCCAACCTTACAGCATCAAGAGGATTTAAATCATAAGCTTTAACAATTGCATCCGCGGAGATATTTTTAATTGCATCGACATCCTTATCATTCAGGATTACTGATGCGCAGTCATCACCGCATCCTGTTACTGTCACGATTTTTGCATCGTCCAAGATTGGTGAGCAATTGTTTGGCTGTGCTGAATATTCTGTAATGCATGCTGCAACAATAGTATCATTTTCTAATGCCAATTCTACGCTAGCCGCCCTAACAACCAAGCCTAACGGACTTAAACCGCTGCATGAAACTAAAGCTATTTTTTCACTCATTTTTTTGTCTCCTTTTCATTCTATTATATCTTTGTTTTACTTTATTATAATCTCTTTTGTAAAATGGACATCTCAAAATGCAGTCATTGCAACCTTCCCTGTGAGCTGTGCAAAGCTTTCTTAAGAATTTTCCATCATCATCAAAGGCATTCTCAGGACATCTTTCAACGCAGACCCCACATGTAGAGCAGAAATCAGGGACCCACAGCATATCGTTTTCACCTTTAAAGGGTAAATTTTCAATTGATGTGTGAATCATGAAAAAACCTGTGCTGATGCCCTCCCTAAAAAGGCACATGTTGCTTCTTGTAATAACACAATCATTGGATTGCATTGCTATCGCCCTCATGCTTAAATCATCAGCCAAAGGATGTATCAAATCCGCTTGAAATCCGTTTTCTCTTAAGAAATCTGCAAATTCATACACGTGAACCCCAAAGCCTTGAAATTCATCATCCATCATCTTGCATTTTTCCTTTGACGGCTCCATCTTAATCAAATCATCGCCCATCATAAATTTAAAAATAATCACGTTATCGAAATCGATGCCGCATTCTTTTTTGAATTCGTCAGATAATTTGGAATAGCTTAATCCGGCAAAATTATTTTTTAAAGCCAGATTAGTTAAGTCAAAAAGCAAATCGTCGGCAATGATGGTCTTTGGATTTTCAGGATTTTCAATTTTATAAAAATTAGGAAGAGGTTTGTGGTATCTAAACCCCTCAAAATTTGCATCAATCATTTTCTTAAAGCTTCAACAGCTTTTGGGAATTCTTCACAGAATACTTTGATTTCTTCTGTTGGAATTGAGAAGCTGATACGCAAGTATCTGTCTCCAAACTCTTCGGAAGTGTATTCCCCTTCTCTTGTAAATAATTTTTTCTCGATTAAGTAATTTGACATCACCTTCGGATTTATTCCTGCTCCTGACAAATCGATTACCATCATGTTTGCATCTGATGGGTAAACCGGCAGGAATACTCCGTCAATAGGTTCAATCATTTCGTGAATTAATCTTTGGTTTTCAAAACAGGTTTCCCTCATTTGTTCAAACCATTTTGGTTTTGACTTGAGGCCTGCAATTGCACCATATTGGGAAATGATGTTAACACCCAAATCATTGACAACTGCATTTTTAATAGCATCAATAATTGGTTTTGAGGACACAACCCCTCCAACCCTTAGGCCTGCCATTCCGAATATTTTTGAAAAGCTGTATATTGTCAATGTCTGGCCTGGAGCATAGTTCTCCACAAGGAAATGTTCTCTTGCAAAGTCTTTGTAGGTAACGTCATGCAATAAGTATAAATCGTTTTCTTTTGCAATTTCTGCAAATTCTTTTAACTCTTCTTCAGTGTATGAGGAACCAAGAGGGTTTAGAGGATCTATTAAAATGACCATACGAGTATTTTCATCCATATTTTCCCTTAATAAATCAGGGGTTAATTTATAGTTGTTCTCTTCATAGTATATCGGAACGTACCTCACTTCACCTGCAAAACGGTTTGCAAAGTCTCCGATGATGAAGTATCCTGGATCTGATAAAATCACGTTGTCCTCAGGTTCCAGAAGTGCCTGCATACATAGGTATAATGATTCTGTTGCTCCGGATGTCAATAAGACTTCCAAATCCTCAAATCCCAAATCATCCAAAACCAACTGTTTGAGTTCGGAAAATCCTTCTGGGGCAGGATATCTGCAGAATGTCTTTTCTTTAATGGCTTCAATCATTGCATCGGCTATTGTATCATCATGTAAATGATTTGTATTTTGGCCCATCCAAATCATGTCTTTGTCCATATACATATCTTCAAAAAAGTCATTTGCACATTCGTATCCTTCCGGAGGCACCCTTTCAGTTTTTTGAAACTTTTTTTTAGGGTGTTTAATATCAAAATCCTTATCCCTCATAATATCACACTAAAATTCCAAAGTAAATATTTATTTTTAATTGTTAATAAAATTATCTTAATTGATTCCATTTGATGAAATGGTAAACATCGCCTTTTTGCCTTCAGGAATGCTCCTGTGGCGAATAAGGGTGGCAACCCTCTGATTGATTTCATCACCGCGCTCGAGCTGGATTATTACTTTGCTCCAATACTGCAAAATTGTTCCACCGACAGCCTTGATATCGTTGTTTCCTTCCTCATCAATGGAACTGTAAATTTGGTTTGTTACAACCACAGCCACATCGTATTGCCTTGCAATCTTGGATAACATGCCCATCTGTTTACCCAATTCCTTATTTAGCTTGGATGACTTCATATCATCAACCCTATACAATGCAACCGCGGAATCCAAAATTATTAAATCCACATCGGCATGGTTCTTTTTGAGCCAGAAATCGATTGACTTCAAATTATCGTTCTGTTCCAGAAAATTAGTTGGCTCCAAAACAATGATGTTATTAGCTACTTTTGAAAAGTCGGGTCCCGCAATTTGTTTAACCCTGTCAATGGATATTCCTCCTTCAGTATCCATATAGATAACTTTTTTATTGTTTTTAGCTACATTTACCGCCAAAGTCATTGTTATGTTACTCTTTCCAGAGCTTGGCGGCCCAAATATTTGAGTTATTGTACCCTTTTCAAAACCTCCACCCAACAATGTATCCAATGATGAATTGGATGGAATTTTATGATTATCTTCAAAATTAGCTAATACTTTCATAAAAATATATTGTTTTTTATAATATATAACAATTAATTAAAAAAAATGATTATCTTCGAATTATCCTTATGTCGTTATCTGATAAATCGACAATCATCGAAGCCTTTTTTGATTTCAGCTCTCCGACGTCAATGACCAAATCGACATCACAATCCAACTGCTCGAGGATTTCATCAGGTGTTGACAACATTTCATCATCTGAAACGTTTGCGCTTGTGGTGGTTATTGGAAAGATACCGGCCAGCCTTCGTGCAATATCATTGTCCGGAACCCTGACTCCCACATATGACGATCCGCTTGTCACGACCCTCGGAACCACAGGATTCTTCGTTAGGATGAATGTATACGGCCCAGGCAAATAATTATTAATCACTTCCTTTTGACTAAGGGAAACCTTCGCAACCAAATCAATTGCCTCGACATCGCTGATTAATATTGAAAGCGGCTTCAGCAAACTTCTCTGCTTTATTTTGAAAACTCTTTTTACAGCAGAATTATCGAAAATATTTGCTCCCAACCCATAGACAGTATCTGTAGGGTATAATACGACACCCCCATCAGCCAATACTTTAATAGCTTCGCTGATAACTGTTTCATCAACATCGTCAATAGAAGTTTTTAATATTTTCATTTTCATTACCTAACAATTATATTAGATAAGATATCTAATATAAATTATGCTTCAAAATCTCAGACCACTATTGACAAGAATATTAAATCCAATCGCGAAATATCTTAACATCAATCCAAATATCATTACAGTGATTTCCCCATTTGTTGCAATTATCGCAGCATATGGATTTGCAAATCATATGCTAATCCTGGGAACCATTGCAATATTAATGTCCGGATTTTTGGATGTAATGGATGGTGCAATTGCCCGTTTTCATGGAAAATCATCCAAATTCGGCGCATTCCTTGACTCAACAATGGACAGGTTTGCAGATGCGATCATTTACATAGGAATCATTTTTGGAGGATACTGCGATTGGTTTGTTGGAGTCCTTGCAATCCATTCCGCAATCTGTGTCAGCTATGTGAGGGCAAGAGCGGAATCACAGGGTGCGGAATGCAATATTGGAATTGCTGAAAGGGCTGTTCGTATGATTATTTTGATGATTGGAGCATTGATTGGATATTTCGCAGGAGACATCTACTTCACATACATCATTTACATATTGGTGGTCTTATCCTACTTCACAGTTGGCCAAAGAATAGTTTATGTATGGAGGCAATTGAATGACTGAACTGGAAAGTCCCGAAAAAATAGCAAAGGACATTGCAAAATTAGAGAGAAATTTGAATCAGGTAGCTGACATTACCTTTGAGGGAAAGGAAAAGGATGTGTATGACAGGGCCATCGACTATTGGAACGATTCAAAATATTACCTGGAAAAAGGAGATATGAGGACTGCATTCGGTTGTATCGAATACAGCCACGGACTACTCGACGCCTTAAGGATGATTCATGGAATCATCTAAACTATTTTTTAGAAAAAAGAAGATTTTATTTTTTGCAAAGAAAATTAATTAAAAAAAAAAAGAGAAAAGAATAACTTATTTTGTAAAATAAGTTAAACATTAATCTTGCTGTTTATCAGTGATTCGTCACCGGCAGATACTATTTCACCATCCAAAACTTCGATAACCCTATCTGCGAGTTTGGCTACATCCATATCATGAGTTACAATTATCAATGTTACATTTTTATCTTCGTGCAAATCGATTAATTGCTTAAGGATTTTGCTACTTGTTTTGGAATCTAGTGATCCTGTTGGTTCGTCCGCCAATATAATTGATGGGTCATTTGCTAGCGCACGTGCAATAGCTACCCTTTGACGTTCCCCACCAGATAATTTATTCGGTTTGATTTCAGCCTTGTCCCTGAGGCCCACATCATCAAGCAATTTCAATGCCTTTGATCTCATGTCCTTGGAGGACATCTTTTGAGTATACATCGGAATTTCAACATTTTCCACTACAGAAATGTTAGGAATCAGATTATGCAGCTGGAAAATGAAGCCTATCTTTTCAGACCGGAACTCATTAAGCTTTTTAGATGATTTTAAATCCTGGCCTGCGACATTTATGACGCCGGAATCTGGAATGTCCAAAGCTCCAAGCATGTTCAACAAGGTTGATTTTCCGGAACCTGACGGTCCGATAATTGAAACGAATTCACCATCCTTGATTGTGAGGTCAATACCGTTCAATGCCTTTATGTTTCCATTTTCATAGCTTTTATATAAATCTTTAATTTCAACCGCATTCATTGTATCACCTCATTCATACCTCAAAGCTTCTGTTGGAGGCAATCTTACTGCCTTGATAGCGGGATAGATTCCACCAATGATTCCAACGACAATGGCTATTGTAAATGCCTGAATGAAAATCTTAGGAGTGAACAGAGGGGAAATTCCCATTTGAGGACCTAATAACGTACAGGCGAAATATCCTATCAATGAACCGATGATTGCTGAAACTAATGTAATCACAAGGGATTCTCCCACAATCATAGTCAATATTTTCCTGTCAGACCATCCAACAGCCTTCAATACTCCAATTTCACGGGTTCTTTCAAACACAGACATGAGCATTGTGTTGATGATTCCAAGTCCCCCCACAACAATGGCTAAAAGGGAAATCGCCCAGGTTGATGCCTGAAGCATGTTAAGCATGTCCGCCATCTGGGTCATCTCCATAACGGAAGTGACTGTTGTGATATTCTCACCATACTCTGCGTCAATCCTGTCGGCTACTGTTTGGGGATCTTCGCCTTTTTTCACTTTAACATAAATGTTTGAAATTGAATCTTCATCATCCATCAAGTCTCCGACTTTGGATATGGATGTGAAAACACCTCCAGCCATGTTCTGGTCACCGGTTTCATAAATTCCGACAACCTCGAATTCTTCTCCCTTAATGTCGATTGAGTCCCCTACTGAATAGTTGTTGTCTTCCGCATAGATTTTACCCAAAATAACTTCAGAAGCATTATCCTCAAATATCCTGCCGTCCTTCAGGGATATGTCTGCCAAAGTAGTTCCGTTAGGATCAATACCTATCAAAGTATTCATGTAATCGTCTCCAACCGAGGTAAGAACCACATAAATCGGGTAGGCCTCATCCACGCCACTTACATTTGCAATCTTATCTGTCCAGTTTGCATCAATAGTATTGGTACCGTATGCCGAATCCCCAGTTTCCTTTCCTGAAATCGAAAAGTCAGCACCCCCGGCATGTATTGTATCTTCGAAGGTATTTATTAAACCTTCAGTGATTCCACCAAGAGAAACAATGACAATTATTCCAATTGCAATCCCTACAATGGCCAGAATTGCACTGTTCTTTCTCCTGAATGGATTTTTAAGAATGAATTTTAAAAATGACATAATAATTAATTAGATTGTAGCATATAAATAACTAATCATACTATCAACCAAGATGCGAAAAATAGGTGTCGAAATGCATAAAAAGATACTTTTGGAAAATATCTATAAAATACACACAACTGAAATGGGGATTGGAAGAATACAGAAAAACTTGGGAATCCATGTAGAACCTGTCAGTTATTGCATTGCAAAGCTCAAGCAGGACAATTCAACTGTTACAAAAGAAGGCAAGAATTACTATGTTGAAGTAGATGACTGCAGAATAACAATCAATTCAAGCAGCTATACAATTATAACCGCCCACAAATTATGATTTAAAAAAAATAAGGGCCAAAAAGCATGATTGCCCAATAAAAAAAGTTCTGATAAATTAAATTGCCAAATATATTTTACAAAAACTATAAAATAGTGAATAAGATATACTATAAACCGTATATATGTTAAATCATTCAACTAATAGGGAAAAATAATGATTGAAAATTCAAAATTAGGTTACAGAAGACATGTTTTGGATGAATTTGAATTCGAAAACGGACACATCCTGCAGAATGTGGTGGTGGAATATACCACTCGCGGAACTCCAAAATATGATGAATATGGAAACATATCCAATGCAATTGTCTATTGCCATAGATTTAACGGGAACTGCTTATCCATAGAAGATTTGCATCAATTAATTGGACCTGAAAGTCATTTAGCAGATTTCAACTTTTTTTATATATCAATTACCTCCTTAGGTTATCCTGAATCATGTTCTCCATCCACGACAGGTTTAAAATATGATTTTCCAAAATATTCCATCAAAGATTGTGTGAACTTTAAAAGAAAGTTTTTATCTGAAGTGTTCAATATAAACAAAATACTTGGCATTTTGGGGGTTGGACTTGGAGGATATGAAGCATATACCTGGGCATGTGAATATCCTGATGAAACAGAATTCATAATTGTGGGAAACAGCTCCTTTAAAACAGCAGGCTATCGCTACATTACTTCTAAAGCCCTATTGTATATTATCGATTCATCTGATGCATATTTAGATGATGTTTATAGTGAACACATATCCAACATCGTGTTTACAATTAATTCATTGGCTTATTCCCAATATCTTTCAAAAAAGGCATTTCAACAGTTCACTCGAGAGGAACTTGACATATTCATGGACAATTTTCTTGAAGAAAATTCCCATATAGACATCTATGACGTTAAGTATAGAACCGAAGCAGTATTGAATTACGATATAGAAGATAAATTATCCAATATTAAAGCGAAAACATTGATTGCTAACTCATCGGAGGATGTTTATTTTTCACCAGAAATTGATGCCTATCCTCTTAAAGACAGGATAGAAAATCTGGAAATCCACATTTTTGATGCTCAGAAATTTGTTTTCAATGATGACTATTCCGCATTTATAGATTTATTTAGAGAATTTCTAGAAGAATTTAAAAAATAGTCAATATTTGTAATTCAAAAAAAAAGTAAAAAAAGAAGAGATTGAAAATCTCTTTAAATCTAATCATCCATATCTTCAAATCTGGATTCTAATTTTTCCATTACACCAGGAAGTGAAGTGTATTCCATTTCTTCAGCAGGTAATCTGTGAGGTTCGAATGGACCGTGTCTTCTGATGTAAGTTGCGATTTTAGCAGCTTGTTCACGGGTTGGGTCAAATGCAGGGTCATCGAATAAGTCTACAGGACCGATTAATTCACCGTTAGCTACTTGGAAACCTAATCCTACTACTCTAGGTGGTCCGTCAAATCTGATTGGGTTTGCTTCCATTTCAGATACTGGCATCATTGGACCGTTGTGGGATCCTCTCATCCATCCACTGACCATGTGTGGGAATGCAAATGGATCGACACATTCACCGTTAGCAGGGAAACCAGATTGTGCTCTTACGATACAAACTGGGTCATCTTTACCGACGTATTCTCCAGCCATTAAGTTTAATCTTTCAGTACTGATAGCTGCTGCGATTTCACCGTTTTTCTTCCATACTCTTTTGATTACGTATCTTCCAGTGGAACCGATTAATGCAAGCAAGTCGTACATTTCTTCAGGACAGTTTAGGATAA
>NZ_CAMVEE010000016.1 GCF_947166415.1 uncultured Methanobrevibacter sp.
TGGCAAAGCCTGATGGTTTCATCTTCCCAATAGATGAATTCATCTTCCTTGTTGATTACTGTGTGTGTTCCCATTGTAAAGCAGGTCATGTGCCTTCCGGTACGTCCAACATTATCAACATCGTTGAGTCTGATTGAAGGCTGAGCCATTTCAATAGGATTTGCCGGAGGTTTGACAAGACCTGAAGTAATCCAAGGCTGGAAACAAAATATGGATGCTCCAACTAAGAACACATCATCTCTCCATCTTTTAGCGAGAACAGGATATCTGTGGACATGTGTATGCCCTTCACTTTCTAAAAATTCTCTAAAAACTTGTTGGATCTCATATAAATTGTATGGCTTATCAGTTGCAGGATTTGCAATAAACTCATACTCATCACATGGAGCATCTCCGCAAGTGTCCCTATCAACTTGGGAGTAAAACTCCTGCCCGCAAGTTTTACAAGTTTGTTTTTTATAACCGAGTTTATCAAAAATTTCTACCATATGAATCAGTCTTAATTATTCATTAGTATAAAATATGTTTTTTGTATAATAAATAACTTTCAAAAAATCTTGATAAAAATGAGTGTTTAGTAAAAATAGTTTTTAAAAATAGCGATTGTAATTAAAAAAAGTAAAATAAAAAAAAAGAAAGGTGATAGATTTAAAAAATCTATCCGAAGAGAGCTCCTAAACCAGCTGCTGCTTCTTCTTCAGCTGCTTCTTCTTCTTCCTCTTCTTCTTCCTCTTCTTCTTCAGCTTCAGCTGCTACAGGAGCTGCAGCTACAGGAGCTGCTGCTGCGACAGCTGCGGTTTCGATAGCTTCTTCGATGTCAACATCTTCTAAAGCTGCGATTAAAGCTTTTACTCTAGCTTCATCAGCGTCGATACCTGCTGCTTCAATAATACTTTTAACATTTTCTTCGTTAATATCTTTTTCTGCACTGTGCAAAATCATTGCCGCATATATATATTCCATGTTATCACCATTAGTTTTTTAACGTGTTAGTTTTATTAATAATAAAAATTTTAATTAATTAATTTAACCGAAGAGCGCTCCTAACCCAGCTGCTGCTTCTTCTTCACTGTTTTCTTCTTCTTCCTCTTCTTCCTCTTCTTCAACAACTTCTTCCTTTACTACTGGAGCTGCTGCTACAGCAACATTGGAAAGTTTTTCTGCTAATTCTTCGTCAATTGCGCCTTCAGTATCAGCAATTGCAGAAGCAATAGCTAACATTCTAGCATTTACAAGACCGAGAATTGGTTCTGAAGTTTTGGAAGTCAATATAGCTCCTTCTACACCAACGCTGACAGCTCTGGTATGTGCGAGAGATAATATTGCGGAAATAGTTTTATCAGTAGGTATAGCTGCATTAACAGATAAATTGAAAGCACCTGAGAATGCTTTTTGTAAATCAGCTATTGTTTTTTCTTCATCGATTGCAAGTACGTCTGAAGTGTAAACAGATCCTTCTTCGTATACTGCTTTTAAATCAATTCCTACTTCCATTGGATTAATATCCATTCTTGATAAGGTTGCTGCAACTTGTTTAGATACTTCTTCGCCTGCTGCAACTACAACAGTTTCTTTTTGAACGCAAATTTTACCTTTATCAATTTTTGCAGGAATTCCAACTTGTTGCAATTCACCTAAAAACGGACCTGGTGGGAATCCAGTGTCCCCTTCAGGAACAACAATATCTTCAGGAGCGATAGCACCAGCTTTTGCAGGAGCTGAAGTTTTGCTGTCTTCTAAGATTTTGTATAATCTGAAAGGGTTCATTTCAGTTGCAATAAGTGCAATCTGACCATCCATATGTTCAGATAAATCCACAATGTTGGTTTTTTCAGCATTACAATCTTCAAGAGCTAAATCAATAAGATTTTTCTTAGACATTCTGATAACAGCTTTGCCTTTGAGAGATTTTCTCATTTCTTGAAGCTGTTTTGCAGGAATGTTTAATAAGTCAACGACCCCGATTACATCGAATTCGTTAATAATCCCTGAAAGCTCTTTAACTTCTTCCTTTTTCCATTCAGCAACATGAGCCATTAGATCACCCTCACTACTGGTCCCATAGTTGTTTTTATAAACATGGACTTAATTTGACTTCTTCCTTTTTCTAAATTGCGGTCTAAGACTGTAAGAACAGTTTCTACATTTTCAGCAATGTCTTCGTCTGACATGTCTTGGCTTCCAACAACAATTTGAATACTTGCTTGTTGTTTTACACCAACTTTAACAGTACTTTGTAATCTGTCTAAAAGAGGGTCAAGTTTGATACTTGCAGGCACTGGTTTTGGCATTTTTCCACGAGGACCAAGAACTGGACCTAGGAATCTACCAACGAGTGGCATCATATCAGCTTGAGCTACAAAGAAATCAACAGAATTTGCCATTTTTTTAGCAGCTTTTCTGTCTTTTCCTAACTCTTCTAAATCAGGTTTGTTAATGACAACGTCAAGACCAGCATTTTTAGCTTGAACAATGAGTTCCCCATCAGCTATGACTCCGATTTTTACTTCTTTGCCACGGCCGTTAGGAAGAGTAACTTCCTCATTAAACCTATTTTCTGGCTTTCTGACATCTAAGTCGCGGATATTAATAATAATATCGACAGACTCAGTGAAGTTTCTCGGCTTAGATTGTTCTTTAGCCTCCTTCACCGCGTTTACTACATCTTGTGTCATATTCATCCCCCATGAACATTTGTTGTTCATTGGATTTTTTTGGTTTCATGAGTATCGATTACAAGAAAAAAATTCTTAAACGATTGCATGAATTAAAAACAGTATATCAATTATAACCGTAATTATAACATCATATACACTGTTGTTATTAACTTAAATTTGAATTGAATGATGATATCTATTCTTCAAAGAGATCATCATATACTCCAGCATCTACATCTTTTTGTGCTTCTCTTGGGTCTTTACCATCTACAGATAATCCCATACTTACACAGGTTCCCATAACTTCTTTAGTAGCTGCTTTATAATCGTTAGAAAGTAATGAATCAAATTTCATTCTAGCAATTTTTAAAGCGGTTTCAATAGGTAAGTCATTGATAATGTCTAAACCTGGTTCGTGAGAAGCTTTTTCGATGCCTAGTTCTTCCATAATAAGTGAAGTAGTTGGCGGAGTACCAATTTCGATTTCGAATTCTTTGGTATCTCTATCAATGGTAACTATAACAGGCACTTTCATTCCTGCAAAGTCAGCACTTTTTTTATTGATTTCGTCTACTACTTGCATCATATTAATACCGAAAGGTCCTAAAGCAGGGCCTAATGGTGGTCCAGGAGTAGCACTGCCACCTTCGATAAGAACTTCGACTGTATCTTTAGCCATCAGTCAGCCTCCTTTTGAATTATTCTAATTTGATCAGCTTTAACAGTAACTGGAATAGGTACTGCTGCCTCTATTAACTCTAGAACGACTTCTTCACGTGATTCATCTATACGAACCACTTTCGCTCTTTCACCTTTAAATGGTCCTGAAATAAGCTCAACAATACTTCCTTTTTGGATAGAGGAAATAATAGGTTCTGGTTTTAAGAATCTTTTTACTTCATCAAAAGTAATGCCAACGCTACCTTCAACAACCCCTCTTAAATGTTGTACTTTTAAGTCAGGGTTTCTAAGATCTATTTTTGTTGAAGATTCAACTAAAATATAACCTTTTAAAGATTCCGGAACAAGAATTGCAGAAATGCCTATGCCATCAATGGTTCTAGCCTTACGTGCTAAAAGTCTGGCAACATTTCTTTCCTGACCTGCAGAGGTTTTAAGAGCATATATGGAACTATTAGTATCTTCCATGAAAAATTCACCTATTTTCTATATTTACTGGTTAAAATCATACATTAAGTTAAAAGTTATTTGAAGCGGCGCAATTATTTAAATTGCGATTCTTAGGTAATTCACATGCGTGAAAATTGACTAAGCTATCCCCCAATCTTCCCTAGGTTCTAATAATATCATATTGTTGATTAAACGTTCTAAACTTTTAAAAAGTACAGAAATCTTAATCAAAAAGATACAAAATTATTACAAAATTTTATCATAATTGATGGGATTATAAATGTTAATAGTTTTATAAACCGATTAATGAACCAAGTAAAAAGATCACAAAACCGATAACACCAATTATGACAACACCAATTGATGTAACTTTGGCAAGTTCTAAATATTCTTCCTTGCCCGGTTTTCTAGCTACTTTTAATACTCTTTTACTGTCTTTAATAAATTTATCAACACGTTCTTGTACATTCATATTAAATACCCAAAATTAAAAAAACTATACGTCGCATAGTTTAATGAATTATAATAAAATAATAGTAATAAAATAATTTATATTTTAAACATTAATAAATGTTTGCATTATAAGAAAAAAATAAGAAGATAGAATTAGAAAATTCCATCAATAAAATCGTCTAATTGGTCACCAGTTGAATCGGATTCTGAATTACCTTCATCAAATTCAACATCTGGTTCAGTACTAGCTTCACCATCGTTTTTGATGCCTGAAACGACAACAGTGGTCCTAACAGTATTTTGAAGACTTTCATCAATTTGAGTACCCCAAATAATGTTGGCTTCAGGATCTAATTTGTCAGCAACAACTTGAACGATTTTTTCAGCTTCATGTAAAGTTAAGTCAGAACTACCTGCAATGTTAACTAATGCACCGGTAGCGTTTGAAATATCAATATCTAACAATGGGCTGCTTAAAGCTTCGTGAACAGATTCTAAAGCTCTGTCTCCAGAATCGGATTCTCCCATACCAATCATAGCCATACCGGAACCGCTCATGATACTTCTGATATCAGCGAAGTCTAAACTTACAAGACCTCTTTTAGTAATCAGTTCTGTGATTCCTTTAACAGCTCTTCCCAATATTTCATCTGAAACCATGAAAGCTTTGTTTAAAGGTAAGTTTGGTGCAACTTCTAATAATTTATCGTTAGGAATAATAATAACAGTATCAGCAGATTCTTGAAGTTTTTCTAAACCTTGTTCTGCGTTTTCTCTTCTCCTAATACCTTCAGCAGAAAATGGTAATGTTGCTACTGCAACAGTTAATGCGCCTAATTTTTTAGCTAATTTAGAGATGATTGGAGCTGAACCAGTACCTGTTCCTCCACCAAGACCGCAGGTGACGAATACCATGTCTGCACCCACTAATTCTTCTCTGATTTCATCTTCACTTTCTTCAGCACATTCTTCACCGACAGATGGTTCTCCACCTGCACCCAATCCTTTTGAAGTTTGCCTACCTAATAATATTTTTTTACTAGATTGACTGTAAAATAAATCTTGAGCATCAGTATTTACTGCAATTGTTGTTGCTCCTTCGATACCCATTTCGTTTAATCTTGAAATAGTGTTGTTTCCTGCTCCTCCGGCACCAACAACGAAAATTTTAGTTTTAACACCATCCATTATTGAAATAAGTTCTTCATCTATATCTGAAGATATTTTATCTGGTGTTTTTTCTTCCATTCTTTGTTCGGATTCTTTGATTGCATCATCTATAAATTTCACAAGTTAACCCCACATATCTGCTATTAATATAATTGTTAAATATTTCTATTTTATCTAATATTTAAATGCAACTACTTTTTAAAAAATATGAAATAAATATTATATATTTAATTATATATTAACTTAATCCCTTGGCATTGCAATGATTTCGTGAAATTTCATGTCAAACAAGTTTTTTGAGTTGACCGGAGTTAAAATAACGGCAGTATCAACGCCATGGCCTCTTCCTCCGATAGCTATGATTTCCTCTCCAACCGGAATCAAACCTGCATCGGCAGCCATTATTGAAATTTCACCAGCCACTTTTACACCATGAGAGAACATACGGAATGTGTCAGCAACAACATCCAAAGGAGAATAACCGCCGTACTTATTTGTAACGCCTCGTGCAGCACCGCTGAAGGCATGGAGTCCAAAGTATGTGACTATTCCTTCTTTTTCCAATGTTTCGATCATTTCTTCACTAATATCAGATTCGTTAGGTCCGCTGAACCCGTAATGGTGAGTGACATTGATTATAGTGACCTTATCGCCAACAGCCTGAGCGAGCTTTAATGCTGATGCTCCTGTTGATGAGGCGATTACTATATGCTTAATGTCTTCACACAAATCTAATTTATCTTTAACAGCCAAAATCAATTCATCAGTATAATCATTTCCTTCTTTGTCAAAATATGTTATGAATTTTCTTGCCATAATCACACCACCAAAGTATTAAATAATTAATATAATATTATATATTATACAACTACTTTTAAAAAGATTTTTATGATAGATGATGAATTGAAAAATGTAAAGCATGTCATTAATGGCGATTATATAGTAATTCCAATTGAAACGGGTTATATCAAACCAAATGAAAATTTGGATTCCATTATTAATCCTGCAAAGGAATTGATGAAAGATGGAGACTATCTGGTGATAGCAGAAACTCCAATATCCGTATCACAAAACAGATTGGTTGACGAATCACAATACACCCCTTCAATAACCGCCAAATTCTTAACAACAGTATGGAGCAAATACCTCTGGGGATATGTTTTAGGACCCCTTTTAGGAATTAAGGAGAGGACAATCAAGAACCTCAGAAGATTGCCTGAAGAAACAAAGGCACATAAGGAAGTAGTTCTCCAGTTATACGGCTTGAAACATGCATTGAAGCCCGCATCAGAGGCAGGTATAGATTTAAGCAATGCCCCTGGAACATGCGTTTCATTACTTCCGGAAAATCCTGAAAAGGTTGCAAAAGAAATCAAAGAGGAAATCGGAAAAGATGTGTGCGTGATGATTATCGACACCGACGCAACCTACATGAAAAACGGCAAATACTTTACAGGCCTTCCAATAGCCATTGAAGGAATTGAAGCGGATAAGGGATTTTTTGGATATCTTAAAGGACAACTGTCCGAAAATATGGGACCAACACCTCTCGGATGCAGTGAAAAAATCACTGTTGAAAAGGGATTGGAAATGGCAAACATTGCAGAAGATTATCAAAAATCACTTTCAACAGAAATGAAAACGATACACAGCGTGAAATCTGTTTTAGGCACAGAAATTGATGAAGTTACAATAGAAGCCCTTGATTCCATCACACATACGCCTGCAGTAATCATCCGCAGGAAATAAGTGGAAAAATAACATTTTTATAATCTTTTGATTGAATTTGAGAATAATTTACGAGTTTAAGAACTAAATAAACATTTTAAAACCAGTTTTTTTCATTAAAGAAAATTTTATATTTATGGTATTACAAAAATTTATTTACAAAAAAATTAGTTATAAGTTAGAATTTATAATAAATTTTGAATAATAAAAAACAGAAGGATTGGTCTTGATGAACATTGATTCGTTCGGTAAATACAGGAATATCATATTACCCATAATAGATTGTATTTCAGTCATTTTAGGGTATTATTTGGCATCTGTGTTAATTACAGATTCATTTTTAATGAATCCGACAAGCGCAGTGACCCAAAAGGAACTAATAATAAGTATAATATTGACAATTATTGTCTTGCAGATAGTATTTAGAATTAGTAACAGATATACCACCATTATCCGATATGAAAATAATCAGGACTACATAATTTACATTATTCTTTCAATTGTTTCAGCGCTTATCGTATCCTTAATAGAAGAGCTTATATTGAATATGAAAAATCCTTCAATCAAACTTAATCTGGCAATAGGCTTCCTGATAGGTATGATAATTGTCGCTTCACGTTTAATCATGAGATACATGCTACTGTCCGATATTGTCAATAAAGGAATAAACTACACTCCCGAAGACCAAAAGAAATTGTTGATTATTGGTGGAGGGTATTCAGCCAATGACATCATCAAAACATTGAATACAACCTTAAAGGGAACCTACGAGATTATTGGAATCATTGACGACAATAAAAAACGTATGGGATATTCCGTGGCAGGAGTAAAAATTATCGGAAACAGATATGACATAGAAAAAATTTGCGAGAAATATGATGTCGACTCCATCTTCTTTTCCATAGTGAACATCGACAACAAAAATAAAAAGGAAATACTTGAGATTTGTAATAAAACCCAAGCTGAAGTTAAAGTTTTGCCGGATTTAAGGGAATTGATTACAGAAGAAAACTTATACCACAGCTTAAGAAATGTCGAAATTGAAGATTTGCTTGGAAGGGAACCTGTTGAACTTGACAACAACAATATCAAAAGCCTAATTAATGATAAAATCGTTTTAGTGACAGGTGGAGGAGGATCTATCGGAGAAGAACTCTGCAGACAGATAATGCTCCACAATCCAAAGCAATTGTTAATGTTAGACATATATGAAAATAACCTGTACAGTATCGAATTGGAATTGAAATCAAAATATCCAAACAATGACATTAAAGCCATCATTGCAAACATAAGGGATGAAGAGAGAATGTTCGACATCTTTGAAGAATACTCTCCTGAAATCGTTTTCCATGCCGCAGCACACAAGCATGTGCCTTTAATGGAGAACAATCCAACTGAAGCGATTAAAAATAATGTATTCGGTACCTACAATCTGGTAAATGCATGTGACAAATATAAAACAAAACGTTTCATTTTAATTTCAACCGACAAAGCAGTCAACCCAACAAATATCATGGGCGCTACAAAAAGAATGTGCGAAATGCTTATTCAGGCAAAAGATAAAGAAAGCGAAACAGAATATGTTGCTGTTCGTTTCGGTAACGTTTTAGGAAGTAACGGTTCTGTCGTGCCTCTATTTAAAAAACAAATTGAGGAAGGAGGACCAATTACCGTAACACACAAAGAAATTACAAGATTCTTCATGACAATCCCTGAAGCAGTGGCTTTGGTCTTGCAATCCATCACATATGCAAAAGGTGGAGAAATCTTTGTATTGAATATGGGAGACCCTGTTAAAATTTATGATCTAGCTACAAGCCTCATCGAATTGTCCGGACTGGAATTAGGAAAAGACATCGATATTGAAATTACCGGCTTAAGGCCTGGAGAAAAATTATACGAAGAGCTGTTGATGGATGAAGAAAACCTTGAAAAGACAGAACATGAAAAAATATTCATTACAGAGCCAATGGACTTCACTATGAACGACATCGAAGAAAAGCTTGATGAATTCAGATACATACTGGATAATGACATTAACGATAAAGAAGTAATAAAAGAAACTATGAAAAAATGTGTTCCAACTTATAGAAATCCTCAAGAAGTTAACGGAGATGAATCATGAACATACCATTTTCCCCACCAGACATTAGCGAAAGAGAAATTGAAGAAGTGATTGCAGCATTGAAATCCGGATGGATTACCACCGGACCTAAAACAAAAGAATTGGAAAGTAAAATCAGTTCTTATTGCGGAACAGAAAAAACCGTTTGTTTAAGTGCTGCCACCACCGCCCTAGAAATGACTTTAAGGTTATTGGGCATTGGAAAGGGGGACGAAGTAATCGTGCCTGCCTACACTTATACAGCAACTTGCAGCGTAATTTGCCATGTTGGGGCAACACCGGTAATGGTGGACAGTCAAAAAGACAAAGAGGAAATGGATTACACATTAATGAGCGAAGCCATTAGTGATAAAACCAAAGTAATCATCCCAGTAGACATTGCGGGAATATTATGTGATTATGACAGGATATTTGAAATCATTGAAAGCAAAAAAGACCTGTTTAAAGCAAACAGCGAACTTCAGGAAGCATTCGGCAGAATTATTGTTCTTGCAGATTGTGCTCATGGTTTTGGAGCCGTTCAAAATGGCAAAACCGCCGGAAGTTTGGCTGACTTTACTTGTTTTTCATTCCATGCTGTTAAAAACTTAACAACAGCAGAGGGAGGTGCAGTTACCTGGAAAAACCATGAAGGATTGGACAATGAAAAAATATACAAGCAATATCAAATCCTTTCACTGCACGGACAAACAAAAGATGCTCTTGAAAAAACCCAAAAGGGATCATGGGAATATGACATCTTATTCCCTGCATACAAATGCAACATGACTGACATCCAGGCTGGAATCGGCCTTGGACAGATTGAAAGATATGACTCCATGCTAAAAAGAAGACATGAGATTATCGAAAGATATGAGAATGGTCTGAAAGGTTCCAAAGTAATCACACCAGTCCATAAAACTGACAGTTCAATGTCTTCAGGACATCTTTATCTTGCCAGAATCAAAGACATCAGCTTGGAAGACAGAAATGAAATTATAACTAAAATGGATGAAAAAGGAGTCAGTACCAATGTCCATTACAAACCGCTTCCGTTGCTGACAGCCTATAAAAATTTAGGATTCAAAATTGAAGACTATCCTAATGCATATAATCTATTTGAAAACGAAATAAGCTTGCCGATATACTCCACTTTAACTGATGAAGAAGTTGACTATGTCGTTGAAAGCCTATTGGACGTTTTAAAGGATTATTAAATTTCAAGAAAATCTGATTTTAATTAGTTATATTTTTATAATAAAAAGAATATAACTAAACATTAATTTTAATAAGTTATCATAATTTTTAATTTATTTTTTAAATTTTCAGTGCATGAAATATGATAATTAGATTTAGGGGAAATTACATGATAGATGATCCATTAGTAAAGACTTTATTAACCAATGTTGTTGAAGATGAAAGCAATTTACCTATTATCCAAGCATTAATCGATGGAATTGAAACCGATGAAGAAATAGCTAATGAAACTGGAATTAAATTAAATATCGTTAGGAAAATACTTTATAAACTTTATGATATGGGATTAGCCAGCTATAAAAGAAGTAAAGACCCTGAAACCCAATGGTTTACATATTCCTGGAAATTTGAAACCGATGAAGTAATCGCACGCATTGAAAAAGATTCCGAAAGATACTTGAAAATGCTTAATGATGAATTGGAACGTGAAGAGAACAACATGTTCTTCATTTGTCCATTAGGCCATGTGAGACTTGATTTTGATGAAGCTTCCGATTATGAATTCTTATGTCCTGCATGTGGTGAAGACTTAGTATTCCAAGACAATGCCGACACCATAAAACAGATTAAAGAAGACATAAAAATGGTTGAAAGCAATTTTAACTCATTTAATAAAAAAGTAAACAAATAGATGCGAATGGAAATTGAATTACTTAGAAAGGAGAATACTCCTGAAAATGTTATTGAACATTCCAAAGCAGTTTGCAGAAAAGCTATGAAAATAGCTGCTAATTTTGACGATGCAGATAAGGAACTTATTAAAAAGGGCGCATTACTGCATGATATCGGAAGATCCAGAACACACGGCATTACCCATGCTATTGAAGGGGTAAAAATTGCCGAAGGATATGGTTACAGCGAAGATGTTCTGAATATTATCGAAAGACATATAGGTGCTGGAATTACCGAAAGTGAAGCTGTAAAACTGGAACTTCCAAAAAAATCATATTTGCCTGTAACTTTAGAGGAAAAGATTGTTGCTCATGCAGACAATTTAATCAGCGGCAGTGAAGAAGTGGATGTCGATTACGTCATAAGAAAATGGAAGCGAAGAATTGAAGAGCCTGAAGACAATATTGAAAGATTAATCGAACTAGACAATGAATTAATAAAAGCTTTTGAGGAATAATATGAAGGTAATATGTTCAAGTGAAGAGTCCCTATACCGTCCGGAAGCCGTCAGATGGAGACAGAGAATGGAAATGATGAAACCTCTTGGAGATACTGTCGTTTTGTTGCCGTGCAGTATGAAAAAACCGTATTCCAATTCAAAATCACACCAAAAGTTTAGAAAGATTACCCGGTCATATCAGGAACTTATCGTTACATCCCCTTTCGGAATATGTCCTAGGGAACTTGAAAACACTTTTCCAATACAGTCATATGATGTCAGTACCACAGGCTCCTGGTCACAGGATGAAATTTACGAAACAGGAAGACTGATTGAAAAATACTGTGAAGGCAAAAATATAGTGGCTAACCTTAGCGGAGGTTATTTGGAAAGCTGTGAAGCATTTGTAGACGATTTCATTAATGTATGCAAAGATGAAAGACCAACTTCTCCGGATTCACTTTATAATTTGAGGATGGAACTTAAAAATCATCAAAGAGTCAATAGAAGAGAAAAAACATTGCATGAATTAAGGTCAATTGGAATGTACCAATTCGGTGAAAAGGCATATGAATTCATCCCAGATAATGTCAAAACAAAAGGGATGTACCATAAAAGGATTCTTTCAGATGGAAAACAATTGGCATTACTTAATAAAGATCATGGATTATTCAGATTAAATTTGCCTGGTGGAGAAATATTAAATGAATTGGATATCAATGTGGTCCACATAGATTTCAATTTAGAAACCAATACCGTATTTGCACCAGGAATAATCAAGGCTGACCACAACATCATCCCGAATGATGAGGTGGTTGTTGTTCGTGATGGCGAAGTTGTAGGTGTTGGAAAGGCCATTTTAACCGGCCGTGAAATGGAAGAATGCAACAACGGCATTGGTGTAAAAATCAAGCACAGAGTTAAATAATCATTTATTTCATTTCAAGAAATACAAACAAAACATATATATAAAGAGAGTGAATAATAGATAATAATACAAAATTATAGGAGACTAAATTATGTCAGAAGATTTAGCAAATGATATTAGAGATGCTGTTTCTGTAATCAATGACCCTCATATGGGAATTAGTATTGTGGAAATGGGTATTGTACAAGGTATTACCGTAGACGGAGATCAAGCTGAAATTATACTTAAACCTACCAACCCTGGATGTATGAGTATTACTCGTATTGCGGCTGATGCTAAAATTAGAGCTGAAAGCGTTGAAGGTATTGAAAAAGCAAAAATCATCGTTGAAGGACACGTTATGGCTGACTCCATTAACGAAATGATTAACAGATAAATTTTTTTTAAGCTTATTGAATTTCTATATATAATCTAGGTATGACCGAAAAGATTATATATAGTTATTAATATAAGTATAAGTGTTGACAGTTACCTGTTTAACTATTTTTTATAGGCTAGTGGCACAGCTTGGTTAGCGCGCTCGGCTGATAACCGGGAGGTCATGGGTTCGAATCCCATCTAGCCTACTTCAAACTATTTTTAAAGATATTTTAGATTTTACATGACAATTTTATCGTTGAATTTCTACTTTTTTTATTAATAATTAAATTTATATAACCTATTTTACATAAATTAACATGAATGTACAAATTAGTGGAGTAATGATAAAAATGTGGGAAAAAATAAACGAAAAGTTCAAAAAGTATCCTGCAAGAGTGAGAGTTGCAGAAAAAATGATTGAATTGGGATTATCCTTAAATGAAGAAGGTAAGATTTATTGTGGAAATTTAAAAATAAGCGACAAAGCATTGGCTACTGCCGCTGACGTCGACAGAAGAGTAATCAAATCAACAATAGAAATAATAAAAGAGGATGAAGAATTATACAACCTTTTCAGTAATATTGTCCCAGCCGGAACTCTCCTGAAAAACATTGCCAAAAACCTGAAACTTGGAGTTGTGGAAATAGAAGTAGGATCTGAAAGTGAAGGAATCCTTGCTGCAACAGCAAATCTAATATCAAAAAAAGGAATCGGAATAAGGCAGGCTTATGCCGAAGATACAGAGCTTCAAAAAACTCCATCTTTAATCATAATTACAGAAAAACCGATTAGCGGTGATTTAATAAACGAATTTTTAAAAATAAAAGGAGTGACAAGGGTTTCAATCTATTGATTGAAATGTTCCCTTCTTGCTTTTTCCATTTCCATATCCTCTTCTTCGAGAATATCTAAAAGTTCTTCCCAAGCTTCTAAAGATTCTTTAGCAGCTTCTTCAGTTAATTTTTCAATAGCATAACCAGCATGGATAAGAACATAATCGCCAATTTCTACATCAGGCAAAAGGTCCATTTTAGCTGATTGTCTTGCTCCACCAAAGTCAGCAAATAATACATTTTCTTCTTTATTGATTTCAACAACATGAGCAGGTGCTGCAATACACATAATTCTCTATCTCCAAAATTTAAATATATACATTATTTAATACATAATATTATATAAAATTATCTAAATGGGTGTTTAAATGAAGAATATTGTTATCGGATCCGGACCTGCCGGAAGATTAGGTTCTCTGGAACTTGGAAAACTTGGACAAAACGTTACTTTGATTGAAAAGAACCATATAGCTGGAACTTGCTTAAATGAAGGGTGCATGGTAATTTGTGCACTTACAGACATTACCAAATTCATCTCAACCAACAAAAAATTCAATAGCCACGGATTTCTAAAAAGCCAGCTTGAAATTTCCTATGAAAAAATAGTTGAAAAAATCGTTGAAACACAAGAAATGCTTAGAAAATTAAACCAAATGGAAAATGAAAGCTTTGGAAACAACATAATCTACGGTGAAGCAAGCATTGAAGAGAATGAAATTAAAGTAAACGGTGAAAGTTTTGAATATGATAACCTTATGATAGCTACAGGGGCACGCCCATTCATTCCAGACATTAAAGGCAGGGAATACGGCCTGACAAATAAGGACATTTTAAAAATCGATGAAATTCCCGAAAAGCTAAACATTATCGGTGGAGGAATAATTGCCTGTGAAATAGCTAATATCTATTCATGCCTCGGCAGTGAAGTCAATGTCCTTGCCAGAAGCACATTCCTAAAAGAGCTTGGAGAGAATGCCAAAAAATACGTTTTGGAAAAAATCATCCCCAATGTCAATATCTGTGAAAACACCTCCGTGATGGAAGCCTTTAAAGATAAGGTAGTATGTGAAAATGGGGAAGAGTTAGATGGAATTCCATTTTTCGCAACAGGCAGAACACCCAACAGTGAAATTGCCGAAGGTTTTGTTGAATTGAATCCTGACAGAACCATCAAAGTTAATGAAATGATGGAAACAAGTGTCAGTAATGTATACGCTGCAGGCGATGTTACTGGAGGATATCTATTAACACCAGTAGCTAGAATGGAAGGCATCACAGCTGCAAGGAATATGGCAAACTATCCAAATAAAGTAAGCTACGAATGCATTCCTCAATCCTTGAGTTTGAACATGGAAGTTAGTTTTGTAGAAAATGAAAAAATCAACTGCAGCGATGATGAAACCGCCACAATCGGAATACCTGGAATTGCAGGACCCGGCTCATTCTGGAATATATTGGATGGCGAGACAGGATACACTGAAGTGGAATTTGATAAAAATGAAAATAAAATCAAAAGAATAAATTCGATATCACCATCATCAGTAAGTGATGTCGCGTATTTATCATATCTGATGAGAGAAGGATACGATCTGGATGATTATGCAGACTTTTTAGAAATACACCCATCATCAGACTCAAATTATAAAATAATAAAAAATATGTGGTTATAATACCACTATTCTAATTTTTTTAAAATCCTATCAGCCAAATAGTCACCGGCTTCAGCACATAGCTTACCATAATACAATGCCCTTTCCTTTAGGGAATCATAGTTTTCAAATGCTTCTTCAATGCTTTGACAAACATCCTCAACTTCAGATTCGATAATGGTGCCTTTGAATACGCCAGCCATGTTCTGATATCTTCCCCATTTTACCTTGGTTAATGCAACGATAGGGGTTTCGGATGTCAATGCCTCTTCAAGGGATACGCCATCATCAGTCAGGATAGCCAAATCAGCTAATTTAAACAAATCGTTAATCCAATTGATGTAACCTGCGTATATGATTTTTTCGGCGCGGAGTTCCTCCAAATACTCCTCATGTAGAGGTAATCCGACTAGAACCAAATTATAGTCATCACAATTTTCAGAAGCCAAATTGATTGCATCGACCATACCCTTGAAAATTGAGGAACCTGAAGAGAATACGATGGTTTTCTTGTTTTCATCAAAATTGGAATATTTCTTCAGATTTGAAAGGGCAATTTCAACATCCCCATTTCCAACGTTTTCAGACAACGGATAAAAAGACTTGTCCATATTCTCAGGGAGGTTTTCCAACCTGAATTTATCCAATTCGGGCAAAATATAGCATTGATTAAATTTAGGACAGACCTTTGAGTCCAATGGTGTGGATATTAATGAAAAGGCTTTTTTGCCTGCAGCCTTAGCACCTAAAGATCCAACAATAGCTCCTCCGCCTAAAACGCCAATGACAAAATCAACATCCAATTTTTTAATAAGACTTCTTGCTTTTCTTGTTGCATTCGCTAATTTAATAGCTCCTTTTGCAGCTGATGCTTTGGTGGCGGAATGTCCTCCTGCTTGAGGAATTGAAATCTTATGCCAGGAATAACCATTTTTTTCGAATAAAGTACCATGAGCAGATTCGTCCAATGCTATTTCACATGTGACTCCTCTCTTTTCCAGTACTTTTATTAAATTGAGAGCAATAGCGGCATCCCCACCTAATCCTCTACCTGTAACTACAAACAACGCTTTCATTTTTTCCCCAACCTCGCAACGCTTTTATGTTCATTAGGATAAGGAATATTGAAATGAGTTGCATGAGGATTATAAAGCAATCTTCTAAAACCTAATGAAATTAACAAAGGATTTCTGACTTCGTACTGTTTATCCTTTAAAGTATATCTCCTAACTAAATCGCCCAATCCACCTCCAGTCAAAACATCCATGAAATAGTCTCCAAATGTTGGATTGAACAGACCTAGTTTTTGTCTGAAGAATATTCTAAGATTATTACGTCTTACAAATGCAATCAAAACTACTGTAATGATTAACAATAAAATCAACCACCAAAATCCACCGACGATGTAGAATGCAACTCCTAGTGCTACACCGAAAGTGTGGTTTCCAACTTCACCCATCATGATTTTTCCTGTAAAGTCAAGTGGGGAGTAACCGAGACATACTGCCAATATCAATAAAGGTGTGTAAATGGCCAATAGTTCGGAAGTCGGTGGAGAATTAATTAACAGCATGACTATAATTGTAACAATGGACATTATTATTGTCACTATACATGTTGATCCCGGCTGCATATCTGAAATATTGAGCGGCTGAACCATAAATGCAATTAAAAATGATGACAATCCCAAGCCTTCCAGGAGACCTATAACAATTACAAGAAGTATTCCTATCCCTCTTGAAAGCTGACCCCATTCAATGCCTAATTGAACACATTTCTTTCTTCCCACAACGTCATCAATAAATGCTGCTATTCCTATAATTAAAATAAGATTATTGAACTTTGGCAACATGAAAAATGACAAAATAATAAAAGGAATGATGCCTATGCCTCTAGGGATTCCTCCGCGGACATTAGGGAATAGATTTCCCAAATAACCCCTTTCACCAAAAAATCTGAAAATTATATTTAATACTGCAGTTCCTAATGCAGATAAAATAAAAACTTGGAGTAATGCAATGATTACCGAAGAATACATCATAAATATCACTATTTTTTTATTAAAAAATTATCTATTATTTAATGTATACTATTTTATCCTATATAAATGTTATATTAATTTTTAGTCAAAATTAAGCAATTTCGTACCTTAAAATTGCAGCCATACCGCCTAAGCTCTCCAATTGCTTGCCGCCTTCATGTTCACTGCTGATGACCATCACTTCACCCTTCATGTTTTCAACCATATCCATGGAATCGCCCATGTCATCACTGGCCACTTTGGTGTCCAAAACCAGCAATTGTTCAACTGCACCCAAATTAATAGCTTCAACAGTTTGTTTAGGTCCGTAAACAACCTTTGATGAATTTTTGCCTATTTCAGCCAACAGATTATCGACCGCACCCATTTCAATCGCGACCCTATTTTCTGCGGTCAACTTTTCAACAGTACCCTTCTTGAGGACTTCACTTATTCCGTTACGCCCGCCAGATCCTGTACCTTCAACGATTGAAATTTTCGCCAAGTCATCATGCTTTTCCTTAAGATAATCATAAAAGTCGTTTTTGACAAAACCCGGTCCTGCAATAATGATGTTTTGAATGGAATCGAACTTGGTTATTGATTCTATGACCTTTTCGTAAAATTGAACTATGTTCTTTTGCCTGTTTTTGTCGATTATTCTCTTTCCTGAGACGTGGCCCTTGATTGGACCATAATATTCTATGCCAAATTGCCTCATGAGACCTAAAGTTGCTGTGTCGTCTTCCAAAACCACGATTATTGCTGACAGCTTTTTGGAAGCATCGATTGCCTGGTTAAGTCGTTTTATTGCCCATTTTGGCCATCTTGCCTTTTTGATGGTTATCGGAGTGTTGAGCTTCACTTCTAAGGTGTGGTGAGATCCTAAAGGAATCAGGTCTTCAGGGCCCCTTGTAATGACTCCAGTCAACCTCAATTTTCCAGTGAACAGATGAAAACTAATATTTTCAATATCCAATCCCAGATAGAATGTTTTTTTAACACCCCTGTCGCTTCTAATCTTATCACCGGTGTTGTCCTGTATCCTACGGGTTGTCTTTGAGGAAGCGTTGTCTCCGACTTCTATGATGTGTGAGAGATGCCACAAGTCATCCAGAGTTTCAGGAACTATCTTAACTATCCCTTCCTTTTGGTCTTCTTCTATGATTTTCATGATTTCACAATTATTTTTTCTAATTAATAATTTATATATACGTTATAGATAAAAATTATAATGATTAAAATGAATGTTGGAATAATTGGTGGTAGTGACGGATTGGGAAAAACCTTAATCTACTACTTCAGAGATGACTTTAATGTATACATAACTGGAAGAGACCATAAAAAAGGCAATGCTGTTGCCAATGAGTTAAATGTCAATTATATTGAATCCAATGCAGGATTAGCAAATATCAGCGACATTGTTGTGATTTCAGTACCTATACAATACACAAATGACGTAATCCGTGAAGTGGCTCCCTTTATGAAGGAAGGGTCCTTGATGGTTGACGTTACATCAGTCAAAGAAGGGCCATCCAGGACCATGGCTGAAGTGCTGCCCGACACAATAGAATACATTCCAACACATCCTATTTTCGGTCCGAGAACAACAAGGCTGGACAATCAGGTAATCGTTCTAACCGCTGACAAAAAGGGAAAATGGTATGACAAAGTCTACAGGTACCTTGCCAGCAAAAACATGAGAATCATTGAAACCACCGCTGAAAAGCATGATTTTATGATGAGTATCGTGCAGGTTTTAACCCACTTCTCCTTTATTTCCACTGCATCCGCGATTGAAAAATTAAAAGTGGACATATCAGAAACTGAAGATTACGAAAGTCCTATTTATAATTTGATGATTGATTTGATTGCCCGTATTGTATCTCAAAATCCGTACCTGACATACAATATCCAATCCATGAATCCGAACGGTCCGAAAATCAGAAATACATTTGCAGAAGCAGTGCATGAGCTTAGAGATGCTATTAATAACCATGACGAAGAGGGATTCATAGAAATAGCCGTTAATGCGACCAAAAACATGGGCGATATTAAGAATGCTTTAGGTAGAAGTGATAAAGCAATCGGAGCACTGAATTATGAATATTCAATATTGTTCGATTCTATTGGAAGTGAAGTTGGCTTGAAGCACATTTATTCCGGGAAAGTTCATGTAGGAATTCTTGAAAGCGTTGATGGGAAAACTGCAGTCCTAAGAAATGGAAACAAAACCCAAAAATTGCGCATTGCAAATATCAGAATATTGCTTCCAGACGAACTCTACCAATGGAAAATTGATAACCTGAATACAAAAACCGAATCAATCAGTTGCGTATTTGCGAAAAATGTTCATGTCGAAACTATAGAAAATACTGTACTGAATATTGAAAATATCATTGACATAAAGCTAATAGACGCATATAATGGCCCGCAAATTGATGAAAATTCAATAAGCCTGACCTTTGAGGTTACAGCAATGACCAAAGAGGATATTGAAAAAGTGAAAAAACTGTTCACAGGCTTTGGTGGAGTCATCAGATAATAGTTTCAAATCATGCGAACAAATATTAAAATACCTAAAAGTAATTAAATTTTATTTTCAAATATTAAAAAACCAACACCATTATTTTTTATCAATCAAAATAAAAATAACATCAAATATAAAAATTAACATAAATTAACTATTTTTAAGTTAAATAAAGAAAAATAAGAAAGATAATTTTTCAATTTTTAACCGAAATCTTTATATAGTAAAACATACTATCTTATATTGTCAATTCATAATAAACTTACAAAAAGTTATAAAAAGATTTGACAAAATTACAATTATTTAATTACAGCCATTAAAGGAGATGATATCATGGCACAAAATGAAATCACATTAAAAGTTGCAGAAGCAATTTCTCAAAAAGATGTCGGCCAAGGTGTCGCAAGACTTGATCCGAATGTAATGGATGACTTAGGAATCCATGAAAGGGACTTGATTGAAATCAACGGAGAAAAAAGAACTGCAGCTATCGCTCTTCCTTCACAAACCGATATTGGTCTTGGAGTCATAAGAATAGATGGGTTAGTACGTAAAAACTCCGGGGCAACTATCGGCGGTGAAGTCACTGTTAAAAAAACCAAAGCGACCGAAGCTAAAAAAGTCGTTTTGGCACCTATTGAAAATAACATCCGCGTACAAGGAGATGTTCGCGGTTTATTTGCCGGAAAGGTAATGGTGCAAGGAGACATCATCGGATCTCAAATAAGGGCACCAAGGCCAAGCATGAATATGGGCTTCGGCAGCTTATTCGATGAACTGATGGACATTACACCTGCAATGAAAGAAATCAAATTTGCAGTAGTCTCAACCAATCCAAAAGATATCGTAATCGTTGGGCCAAACACCGAAGTTCAACTCCATGAATCCCCTGTCGACGTGAGCAAAATCGAAGGTGTCGGAAACCTTGTAGACGTAAGCTACGAAGACATTGGTGGTCTCAAAGAAGAGGTTAAAAAAGTAAGGGAAATGATTGAGATTCCTCTTAAAAGGCCGGAACTCTTTGAAAAATTAGGAATTGCGCCACCAAAAGGGGTATTGATGCACGGACCTCCTGGAACCGGTAAAACATTACTTGCAAAAGCCGTTGCAAGTGAAAGTGACGCTCACTTCATTGCAATCAACGGACCTGAAATCATGAGCAAATACGTTGGTGGATCTGAAGAAAACCTTAGGGAATACTTCGAAGAAGCTGAAGAGAACTCACCTTCAATCATATTCATAGATGAACTCGATGCAATCGCTCCAAAAAGGGAAGAAACCAACGGAGAAGTTGAAAGAAGAACCGTTGCTCAACTTTTAACTTTGATGGATGGTCTTAAATCACGTGGACAAGTGGTAGTTATCGGTGCAACCAACAGACCTGACTCCCTTGACCCTGCACTCAGAAGACCTGGAAGATTCGACCGTGAAATCGAAATCGGAGTTCCTGACTCAGATGAAAGAAAAGAGGTTCTTGAAATTCACACAAGGAACATGCCTCTTGCAGATGATGTTGATTTAGACAAAATTGCAAACACAACACACGGATTTGTGGGGGCTGATCTCGAATCACTATGTAAAGAAGCTGCAATGAGAGTAGTCAGAAGAATCCTGCCTGAAATAAAAAGCGATGACGAAGAGATTCCAAAAGAAGTTATGGAAAAGATTGTTGTAACCGGAGACGATTTCAAATCCGCACAAAAAGAAATCCAACCTTCAGCCTTAAGGGAAGTCCTTGTCCAAATCCCAGACATCAAATGGGATGACGTCGGAGGCCTTGAAGATGTAAAACAAGAGCTAAAAGAAGCAGTCGAATGGCCTTTAAAACATCCTGAAACCTTCCAACGCTTAGGAATAAGACCGCCTAAAGGAACATTGCTCTACGGAATTCCAGGAACAGGTAAAACCTTGCTTGCTAAAGCCGTTGCTAGTGAAAGTGAAGCCAACTTCATTTCTGTCAAAGGCCCTGAGCTTTTATCAAAATGGGTTGGCGAATCCGAAAAAGGAGTGAGGGAAGTGTTCAGAAAAGCAAAACAAGCTGCACCTACCGTGATCTTTTTCGATGAAATAGATGCTATAGCCAGCACACGTAGCGGAAACGACGGCGACAGCGGCGTTACCAAAAGGGTTGTCAATCAATTGTTAACCGAAATGGATGGTTTGGAAGAGCTTGAAGATGTTGCAATCATCGCTGCCACCAACAGACCGGACATCCTTGATGCAGGATTGATGAGACCTGGAAGGTTTGACAGACACATACAAGTCAAAGAACCTGACGAAGAAGCAAGACTTTCCATCTTTGAAGTGCATACCAAAGACATGCCTCTTGCAAATGATGTTGATCTCAAAAAACTGGCCAAAAACACAGACGGCTATGTTGGGGCTGACATTGAGGCTGTATGTCGTGAAGCAGCAATGCTCACCTTAAGAGATGACCTCGAATCAACTGAAATCCCATACAAATACTTCAAAGAAGCGATTGAAAAAGTCAAACCTGGAAACAAAGACCAGGACGAACAGCTAGTCCAATATATGTAAGGAAGAAGATAACTCTGCCATAATTTTCTTCCTTTTTCCTCCCTATTACTGAAAAACTTTCTAACCATATAGTGGGAAGAACAGACCCTTCCCACACAACCTCCAAATCAAACACTTTTTTTGAATTCAAACAATTAACTAAGAATGGAAATGAACATATAAATACTCTTTTTAACAATAGTTATAACCATGAGCGAACATATTATTGAAGCATTGGGGCTAAGTAAGATTACCATCAAGGATGGAAAAGTTGTTGACGTTACAGAACCTGAAGTGGAATATTGTCCTCTTTTTGATCACCACAGAGGAATTAAAAAACTCACAAAAGAAGTAATAGCTGAAAACATTCAATTCAGAATTGATGATTTTGGAATGTGCACTGCAAACAGGCAATTAAGAATGAAAGACTTCCTAAACTTTGGAATTTCTGAAATAATGTGCACATTACTTGATGAAAACGTGATAGATTCCGTCGTGATGGTTCTCGAAGGTTGCGGAACCGTCATCGTCACCGAACCTGAACTGGTTCAGGGTATTGGCGGACGCGTTTCAGGTCTTGTGAAAACAAGTCCAATACCAGAATTGATTCCTAAAATTGGTGAAGAAAATATTCTAGACCCTGAAAACGCAGGAATAAATCAGATTGAAGGAATCGAGTTAGCAATTAAAAAAGGATTCAAAAATATTGCAGTCACCATAACTTTAGCAAGTGATGCGGATGGAATCAAAAAGCTAAAAGAAGAAAATCCCGACGTAAACATCTATGTTTTCGTAGTGCATACCTCAAAAAGAAGTGCTGAAGATGCAAGAAAATTATTCGATGTCTGTGATGTTGCGACAGGCTGTGCCTCTAAAAACATGCGTGAAATCGGATATAATGAGAGCTTAAAAACAGTTGGTCAATCCATTCCAATATTTTCTAAAACAGAAGATGGAAAAAGATTTTTGGAAATGCGTCTGGAAAAAATTGGTGGGGAAAAACCTAAAAAAGACAATCCTGACTTGCCTTATCCATTGATTTAAATTCTTGGCAGAATCTTGTCCTGAGGCAATTTTCCACGATTGTGATAAGGCTGGGATTTGTATTTGATAAATGGGAATCTCACACCCCCAACACCATATTTCGGATTGTAACCGAAAACGTTAATATATTCCGATAAATCATCACGTTCCTTTTTCATAGCCATGGCCACATAATAGAGTGCCTTGGTATCGTCAATAGCTCGATGATAATTGACATCATCAATTTCATAAAACCTTGCCGCATCAATAAGTTTATGAGGATAATCCTTTCTGTCTTTTAAAACAGTCATGGTATCCAGCCATTTGACATTTTGAATCATCTCATATGCTTCATCCTGAAACTGCCTATACAACAGATTATAAACAAACTGCAAATCAAACTGGCAGTTGTGGGCAACCATTACTGTTCCCGGAGTGAGTCTCCTTTTCAAATCCCACGCAACAGTTTCCTCATCAATTCCATCCTCCCTTAACATGGAATTGGTGATTCCTGTGATGTCGGTAATTTTAGGAAACAATGGCTCGCCGATATTGACAAATTCGTCATATTTCTCTACGACTTCACCATCGACAACTGTAAACATTGCAAGTTCAATTATTTTACAGCTTCTGCAATCAAGACCTGAAGTTTCAGTGTCAAAAAATATTACCTTCATTTTAATCAATTATTTATATGATATCAAAATATATAAAATAATTCTATATACCTTAAGAACAAATATATTACTGATTAGTCAACATGAGGGATGAAAATTGACTCAAAAAAGTGAAGCTCAAAAAGGCAACATCACCCCTGAAATGGAGTATGTTGCAGAAAAGGAAAATATTGATGTTAATAAATTAGCTAATTTAATAGACAAGGGATTAGTTGTAATTCCAAAAAATATCAACGGCCATTCAACACCATGCGGTATTGGAGAAGGCCTGAAAACCAAAATCAATGCAAATATCGGTTCATCATCAAAAATCGATGATATTGAACTGGAAGTCAATAAAGCGAAATTGGCTCAGGAATATGGTGCCGATGCCTTGATGGATCTTTCAACCGGTTCCGATTTAAAGCTATTCAGGAAAAAGATAATGGATGCGGTTGATTTGTGCATAGGAACAGTGCCAATTTATGAGGCGGGCGTTGTTACCTTAGGCAAAAACAGGGAAATAATTGATATGGATCCTGACGATATCTTTAAAGCTATCGAAAATCAGGCAAAGGAAGGGGTGGACTTCATGACACTCCACTGCGGAATCACCAAAGACTTGGTTCAAAAACTGAAAGATGCAAAAAGAATGATGGGTATCGTGAGTCGTGGAGGAACATTCATGGCATCATGGATTAACCACAACGACATGGAAAACCCATTATATGAAAATTACGACTATCTTCTGGAATTATCCTATGAGTATGACATTACATTATCCTTGGGCGACGGCCTCAGACCAGGATGTCTGGCCGATGCAAGCGATATCCCTCAAATTCAAGAGCTTGTAAATCTCGGAACATTGGTTAAAAGAGCTCAGGACGCCAATGTTCAGGTTATGGTTGAAGGACCTGGACATATGCCATTGAACCAAATTAAAGCCAACATGGAAATTCAAAAGACAATCTGTCACGGAGCACCGTTCTATGTATTGGGTCCGCTGGTAACTGACATTGCACCCGGATATGATCACATCACAGGAGCAATAGGAGGAGCAATTGCGGCAGCATCAGGCGCAAATTTCCTATGCTATGTAACTCCTGCAGAGCACCTGTCCCTGCCAAGCCTTGAAGATGTAAAAGAAGGAGTCATTGCATCAAAAATAGCTGCAGAAGCTGCTGACGTTGCAAAAGGACTTGACTCAGCATGGACCAGAGAACGTGCAATGGCACAGGCCAGAAGGGAATTTGACTGGGAAGCCCAATTCAATTTGGCTCTTGACAAATCAAAACCAAGAAAATACAGGGACAAATGCGAACTTGACGATAATGAAATGTGTGCAATGTGCGGAGAATATTGTGCAGTAAAAATTGCCAAAGGAGATTTCTAATGAAGTATCAGGAATTGGTGGACGTTTACTCCGCTCTTGAGGCAACAACAAAAAGACTGGAAAAGACTGAAATAATAGCGGAATACCTGAAAAAATTGGATTCCGACACCATCGAAAAAGTCGGATTGTTGATTTTAGGCGTTGTATTTCCGGCATGGAGTTCTGAAGAAATCGGAATTGGTGGAAAATTGGTTGAAAGGGCGGTTGCTGAAGCTGTGGGAACTACCCAAGCCAATGTAGAAGATGCTGTTCGTGATGAAGGAGACATTGGCCTTGCATGCGTTAAACTGTATGCCAAAAAGTCCCAAATGACCTTTTTCTCACAACCGTTAACAATCGATTTCGTTTTCAATAGCTTGCGCAAGTTATCCCAAATCAGTGGTTCAAGGTCAACCAACCGTAAAATCGCAGTCATTTTGGAATTGCTTTCACAGGCAAGCGCAACAGAAGCCAAATACCTGACAAGAACAATCACTGAAGAGTTAAGAATTGGCGTCGGCGACGGGGTTGTCAGAGACGCAATAGCTCAAGCATTCAACATTGACAAGAAGATAGTTGAAAGGGCGCAGATGCTTACAAACGACATGTCAGTAGTTGCAAGAACCGCCAAGGAACAAGGCGCGGAAGGCCTGGAAAAACTTAATCTTACACCAGGAACACCAGTCAAGCCAATGCTTGCACAGCTTGCACCTCCTTTGGATGAAATCATCCCTGAAATGGGAAGGGCAATCTGTGAAACAAAATACGATGGAATCCGTCTTCAGGTTCACAGGAACGGGGATGAAATCAAAATATTTACCCGCAGGCTTGAAAACATTACCCATGCACTTCCAGAAATCGTCGATTTGTTTGACGAACATCTTCCTCATGAAAACTATATCGTGGAAGGGGAAGTGATAGCTACAAGGGACGGGAAACCGCTGCCTTTCCAGAACATCCTTCACAGGGTGAGAAGGAAGCATAACGTGGAAGAAGCTATGGAAAACGTTCCATTAAAATTATTTTTATTCGATGTGCTGTTCTATAAGGTTCCGATGATAGATGAACCTTTACAGACAAGAAGAGACACATTGGAAGAGATTGTTGATACAAGCGTTGATGAAATGAACTTGAGTACAATGCTTGTTGGAACACCCGACAACATAGATGAAATCCAAAACCTCTTTGAAACATCAATTGAAGGAGGTCATGAGGGAATCATGATCAAGGACGCTTCAGAACCTTACATTCCTGGACTCAGAGGCAAAAAGATGCTCAAGTACAAGGCGGAACCTGAAACCCTGGACATGGTTATCGTCGGCGGAACCTACGGAATAGGAAAAAGGGGAGACTTTGTCGGATCTTATCTTGTGGCTTTGAGAGATGAAAATGATGACTTCAAAACAGTGGCTTACGCCGCGACAGGCCTTGATGATGCTACCCTCGAATATCTGACCGGAAAAATGAAGGAACTTGAAATTTCAACAAAAGGCCGTGAGATTACCGTAGAGCCAAAAATAGTTTTGGAGATTGCATTTTCCGAAATCGTCGAATCCCCAGAATATGAAACCGGCTACTCACTGAGATTCCCTGTCGTCAAAAACATAAGAAAAGATAAAAGTCCAATGGATGCGGACACCGTTGAAAGGTTAATTTCCATGTATAACACTGGAAATTAAATCTCAGGCAACGCTTTGACACGTGCGATGACTGTCCTTGTTAGCGGATAAACGATTATTTCATATACAGTCTTGAATAAAGCCTGCATAACAATCATCAAAATCAAAGCTTCGATAGGCATTGTTCCCAAAAATCCTATTGTAATGAATATCAGGGCATCCATACCCTCACCAAAAAGTGTTGAAACTATGCATCTGAAAAATAGCTTATCCTCATCCCATTTTTTTAAATAGACCATCAGTTTTGCATTTACGATTGAACCTACCAGATAAGCTGCAAAACTAGCCACCAAAAGCCTGAAAGTGGAACCCAAAACAACAGAAAACGCCTCAGAATTTTCAAAAAACACCGGTGCCGGAAGCCAAATTGTAATTGTATAACAGATTACAGCAACAAGATTCATGAAAAAACCAAGCAAGATTACTTTTCTGGTTTTCTCATAGCCGTAAACCTCTGCCAGCACATCGTTGACTATGTAAATTATTGGAAAAATTATTACACCACATGGCAGGACAAATGAGAAAAAATCGAATGTCTTTCCCGCAATGATATTGGATACAATCAAACATGCAGTGAAAATACCCGTCAATGTTGCATACAACTCGGTCCTTGTCAAATTTTCAAACATAATCCTATTATATTTTTAATTTCTTATAAATTTTACAAAATGAAATCCTATCAGCTATTTTTACCATTAAAATTAATAAAAACTCATGGAAATCACTGATGAAAAATTACTGAAAATAGCTTTAGTCACTTCCCTAATCGGAATTATCGGCCTTATAATATTCACTCCCACAATTGAAGTCAAGGAAATTGACATTAAAGACATAAATAGGGGAATGATTGATGAGGAAGTCAAAATAGACGGAGTAATACATGACATCAGCCAATCAAAATCCAAAAGCAGCTATTTCTTAACCATCAATGACGGCACTGGCCAGATGCAATTGATAATTTTCAAAACTCAAGCTGCCGAACTTCAGGAAAATCATTTGGACATCACCGATTTTAAAAACAGGAAAGTCGAAGTTGTTGGCAAAATCACCGAATACAAATCACAATTAGAACTCATATTATCCTCAAAGGATAGTCTAAAAATCATTTCCTAACAAATACTTATTTATTGATTAAACTTCAAAAATATTATAGAATAAATTAATAGGATTTAATAACATGTCTGATAAAAAAAGATTATTCGGAACTTTTGGAGTTAGAAGAACAGCAAACGATGTTTTGACTCCCGAGTTTGCATCAAGGCTTGCCGCCTGTTATGGAACTCTAATTCAAGGCACTGTAGCTGTTGGCGGAGACACCAGAACATCCTCCCCTATGCTGAAGGAAGCTGTAAAAGCAGGACTTTTGTCTTCAGGATGTGATGTTGTGGATTTGGGAATCCTACCCACACCCGGAGTCCAATATGCCGTTCGCAAATATTACGACGGTGGAGTGATGATTACAGCATCCCACAACCCTCCAAAATATAACGGACTTAAATTTTTAGATGAATATGGAATTGGAATTCCTGATGAAATGGATTTTGCGATTGAAAAATTATACTTTGATGAAGAGCCAAAAAGAGCACATTGGTCTGAAATCGGAGAATTATATCAAAACGACAAGATTATTGATGAATATATTGAAGAGGCAATATCAAAAGTGGATGTCCAAGCCATTCGCGACGCCAATTTGAAAGTCGTTGTGGATTGCGGTTCAGGAGCAGGATCATACACCGCACCATACCTTATCCAAAAATTAGGATGTGATGTGACCACCCTCAACTGTCAAGCTGATGGATTTTTCCCTGGCCGTGACCCTGAACCTATCGAAGAAAATCTGCAGGAACTGATAAATGTCGTAAAAGAGCTTGGAGCCGACATCGGTCTTGCTCACGACGGAGATGCCGACAGAACCATCTGCATCGACGAAAAAGGCAATTTCGTTTTGGGAGATAAAACATTCACCCTTGTTGAAAAGCAGATGCTTAAGGAAAACAACGGAGGAACAATCGTTACAACAGTTGCAACATCACAGGCCATCTATGACATTGCCGAAGAGTACAACGGCGAAGTTATCGCCACTGCAGTTGGAGACCTTCTTGTAGCCAGAAAACTTAAAGATGAAAACGGATTGTTCGGAGGAGAGGAAAACGGAGGTTTGATTTTCCCGGACTTTGTCTACGGAAGAGATGCAGTGATGACCGTGGCCAAGATTTTAGAGATAATAGCTAAAGAGAAAAAATCATTGTCCGAACTTGTCAGCGAGCTTCCTGTTTATTATGCAAGCAAAATGAAAATCGAATGTCCTGATGACCAAAAGGAATTTGTCATGGAAAGCATTGCTGAAGAAGTGAAAAGCACTACTGACTTTAAATTGGACCTTACAGACGGTGTTAAAATCCTTAAAGATGATGGCTGGGTAATCATCAGACCATCCGGAACAGAACCAATTTTCAGATGCTTTGCCGAATCCGACTCCCAGGAAAAGGCAGATGAAATGACAAATTGGGGAATCGATTTAATCAAGAAATACAAAAAATGAAACACGAAAAAACCATCACCAATTCAAATCAATTAAATGAAATATAGAGTTCATTAAAATAAAACAATTTTTATAAAAGTAATTTTAATGAAATGATTTTTTTAAATTAAATAAGTTGATGTAAAAATTTAAAAATAAAATAATGGCAATCTACATCGATTGAGAAAAACACCTAATAGTTTTCCAAACATTCCTCTTTTAAGAAAAATGCATCCTCATTATCTGGATTTCTAAGCAGCACCTGATTGAAACTTTCTACAGCCTCTTCAAACTTGCCCAATTCCATTAAAACCACGCCTTTATTCAATAAAAAGTCGATGTTATTTTTTTCAAGGGAAATGGCCTTATTGAAACATTCAAGAGCATCATCAAATTTTCCCAAATCGATGAATGCATTTCCCATCCTATTGATGGCTGAAGCATCCATTTCAGAATCGTCCAGACAAACTTCCACGGCCTTGTCAAATGATTCGATAGCTTCCTCAAGTCTTCCCATGTCAGACAAAAGGTTGCCTCTTGCATTCCATACTTCAGGATTTTCTCCATCGATGATGATGAGCTTGTCATACACCTTCAAAGCCTGGTCGTATCTGCCCAGCATCTCCAGGATAAATCCTCTCCAGTATAACACTATTGGGCTGCTGGGACGGAAGTTATATGCTATTGTGCTGGCCTTATAGGCTTCGTTGATGTTTCCTGAGTTTAAAAGGGCAATAGCCTTGTTGTTCAAAATGTATACATTGTCAGGTTCTATTTCAAGAGCCTTGTCATAACAATCAATTGCATCAATGAATCTGCCTAACCTGGATAGATTATCTCCCTGCTTGTTAAGCAGATAGACATCGTTCGGGTCGATTTTCAAAGCGGCATCATAGCACATTGTTGACTTGTCAAACTTTCCGCTGTCAAAAAGAATATCTGCCCTTTTCATAATCATGGCCTTTTCATCTATCTTATCGCCTTTCCAATCATCGATGTGCAATTTCTCAAAATGAATTATCTGGAACTGATCAGAACTGTCGATTCTTCCACCATACATCTTCTTGAATTCCCTCAACATGTCCTTTGAGTCTTTGAATCCTTCTTCTATGGCCAGTTCCTCATTTCCTTCAATTTCGCTAAATGGAATGTCTTCAACATCAGTTACGATAGCTTCAAAAATTTTCATTTTTTCCTTGGACACAAGATTCCAATAGCAATAGAGCCTGTCTCCTTTTTTAAGAGGAGTCTTCCAAGTCTTACGTATTGTTCTAGTTTTTTTACCGGTAATTACATCTATATCATTGCTAGAAAACGATAAAATTGGCATAAGACACCTCCATAAAGTTAAATTATTTGCTCTCCGAATTCAGAAGTCTTCACTTTCACCTGACCGTCAAAATACGGTTTGATTTCTTCAGCTAATTTTATCAGGTCGTGAGGATTTGGATTTTCAACCTTTTCCAATGCAGGATCCAATACGTTTTTATTTCTAAATTGCTGAATAGTATAGATATCGGCTTCGATTTCATCGACAATATTGTGGATGTCCTTTTTGGATACTAATGTCGGAACATATGTTGTTCTTGCTTCCAGATGGACATCAGGATATTCATTTATTAATTCCATGGATTTTTTAACATTGAATCCAACATTTGCGCCGGTAATCTTTCTATACTTGGAAAAGACTGTTTTGATATCGAGGGAAATGAAATCCAACAAGTGCAAATCCAAAATCTCTTTGAGCTTGTCGGGATAGATTCCGCTTGTATCAAGTTTTGTCTTGAGTCCGATTTCACGAACATACTTGAGTATTTCGATGACTGCATCGGTTTGAACCAAAGGTTCTCCTCCGGAAATTACGATTGCATCCAAAAAATCGGCAGAGGAATCTATTTCCTCTTTTACCTTTTCAAAAGACCACTCCGTGTTATCTTCCAAAAGTTCAACATTGTGACAATACTTGCAAGCCAGCGGACATTTGGACATGAAAATGACTAAAGACATGTTTCCATGAAATTCCACTGACGATATGACAGTTCCGCCTATGTACATTAGTTTAAGACCTCTTTTATAATTTCAATGAATTTCTTATCCTCTTCAAGGGTGCAGATACTGATTCTAATCCAGTATTCATCCAACCCTTTAAAGGAAGTACAATCTCTTACAATAATTCCGCGTTTCATAAGTTCTAAAGCCAATTCTTTTGCTGTAAATCCGGTATCCTTTATGCGGATTAGCATGAAATTGGACTTGGATGGGAATACCTTAAGTGAATCGATTTTTGATAATTCATCGTATAAATATTGTCTTGACGCTATTCCTTTTTTGATTGATTCTTCAATGTATTCTTTGTCTCTAAATGTATTAAGTGCTGCAACAAAAGATAATCTTGTTAATGAAAATACCGGCTTTATTCTATGCATATGCTCGATAATTTCGGCACATGCCAAACCGTAACCGATTCTCATTCCTGCAAGACCTAAAACTTTAGACATTGTACGGATGATGAAAATGTTATCAAATTCATCTATTAAATCTTTATTTGTAACTTCAGAGTATTCGAAATAAGCTTCATCAATGATGATTAATATTTCAGGGTTTTTGGAAGCAATATCCACCAATATTTCCTTATCGATTAAAGTGCCTGTAGGATTGTTTGGGCTGCACAGGAAAATCATCTTGGTTTTCTCGCTTATTGCCTCATAAATGGAATCAAGATCCAATTCGTTCTTATCCAAATCCCATTTTGCATAAACCGGATGAGCCCCATACTGTTGCAGCAGATATTCATAGTACATGTAAGACGGCAGAGGGACAATGAACTCGTCGCCTTCATCTATGAATGTCTTTGCCAGAACATCGATGATTTCATCGGCACCGTCCCCTCCAATGATAACCTGATTGTCGCGAACACCACTGTATTCGGCAATTTCGCTCACCAGCTCTTTAAGCTGTGATTCAGGATACCTGTTGATTGAATTGATTTCTTTCTTGATTGCTTCAACGGCTTTTGGAGAGGGACCCCATGGATTTTCATTGGATCCTAACTTTATAATATCATCCTTATTTAAATTGAATTCTTCTGCAATTTCATCCTGTGATCTTCCCGGAACATAGGAATCCATTTCATCTACAATTTGCCTTGGTTTCATATTTTAATCTTCCTTATACTGTTTGGAAAGTTTTACATAATTGTCTGCATTATTTTGAATAAGCGCTATTTGTTCTGGTGTAACTTCCTTTACTGCCTTAGCCGGAACGCCTAAAATCAGACTGCCTTCAGGAAATTCCTTGCCTTCGCTTACAACCGCTCCAGCACCGACAATCGAATTTTTAGATATGTGGGCTCCATTCAAGACTGTGGCATTCATTCCAATCAAAACATTGTCATCCAATTTGCATCCGTGAACAACAGCTCCATGACCTACTGAAACATTCTTTCCAATTTCAACTGGAAATCCTCGAGTGCAATGAACGACGCAATTGTCTTGAACATTGGAATTGTCACCAATGGTAATTGAGTCTGTGTCCCCTCTAATGACGGCTCCATGCCATATGGAGACATTTTCTCCTAATTCAACATCACCAAATACCTGTGCGCCTGGGCATATTATAACAGAGTCTTTTTTATTTTCCATAATATCGCCAAATTATTTCTTTGCTTTTTTATCTTGGATAATATGATTTTGTTTTACCAATACGCGAGTATCGGAGGGTACATCATCATACAACAAAACCCCTGAACCGATAGTGGAGTTGTATCCAACTTTAACTCCTGGAGAGAAGCTAGAATTGATTCCAGTTTTAACGGAATCCCCAATAATGGAACCTAGTTTACGTCTTCCACTATCTATCATCTGATCTTTAATCTTGGTTTTAACGGAACGGTTATCGAAACGCAAGTTTGCAATATTAGTTCCGGCAGCTATGTTACAGTTGGATCCTATGACTGAGTCACCAACATAACTCAAGTGGCTAACGTTGGTGTTTTCCATAATGATTGAATTCTTGATTTCAACTGCATTTCCCACATGAACATGGTCTCCGAAATAGGAATTTCCCCGAATATATGAATTAGGACCTATATCACAGTTCTTTCCAATGTAAACGTTTCCTTCTATGTATACTCCTGCCCTGATGATACTGCCTTCATCCAAAAATATTTCTCCGTGGATATGGGCTCCTTCCTCAATCTTTCCTTTGATTTCGGTTTTGAGCTGACCAATAAGCTCTTCATTAACTTCAATTAGTTCCCAAGGGCGACCTACATCAATCCAATCCTTATTGGTTTTATGACCAATAACGGTTTTTCCGTCTTCGATTTGCATAGACAGGGAATCTGTAATCTCATATTCTCCTCTTTCGGAAATCTCCGTCTTTTCAATTTTATCGAAAATATCCTTGTTAAAGATATATATGCCTGCATTTACCAAATTACTTGGAGCTTCTTCCCTTTTAGGTTTTTCAACAATCTTTTTGATGTTCCCATCCTCTATCTCAACAACACCAAAAGCTGAAGGGTCCTCCACTTCAGTCAAAACCATCAATGTGTCAGGCTTCATGTAATTATATTTTTTAATGATTTCCTGAATGATTTCATTGTCCAAAATGATGTCTCCATTTAAAACTATTATGCTGTCTTCGATGAAATCTTTACCGTAGGAAATCGCATTTGCAGTTCCCAGGAAATCCTTTTGAGTTTTATAGGTTATGTTAACTCCGAAATCACTGCCGTCACCAAAATAATCACGAACCATCTCTTCCTTATAACGTACAATCAACAGTATTTCAGTAATCCCATTGTCCCTTAATGATTCTATGTTATATTGGATAATCGGCTTTCCGGCAACCGGCAACATGGTCTTAGGCTTTGTAAGTGTTAACGGCCTCATTCTAGACCCTTCACCAGCGCTTAAAATAATTGCTTTCATTTTATATTATCCCCTTTATAAAAATTTCTTATAATGATATATGTTTAACTATTTACTTATTTATTAATTTTCCTAAAAAAATAACCAAATTTTAAATATTAGTTAAAATAAACTAAAAATTACATTAGCTATGCTGATAATAAAAAAATTAAGGAGATTGTAAAAATGACTATCTATGTATGTATGCACTGCGAATACAGATTTGATACAGAAAAAGGTGACCCTGCATATAACATTCCTGCTGGAAAAACTCCTGCAGACATGCCAGATGACTGGGTTTGCCCAGAATGTGCAGCTCTTGGAGTTGAAGCATTCATTGCAGAAGAAGAATAGAACCTCTTCTTCTACAAAACTTTTTTTAATTTTTGTCAGATGTAAATGAAAACTGAAAACAGAATTTTTTATTACGATTTTTTAAGGGCTTTCGCTATCATTGCAATCATATTATGCCACGTTGACGGCATGATAGGCTACAGCTTTAGAAGCTTGAAGCTTGCGCTGCCGGGACTATTTACAACTGTTGCACTGACCGGCGTTCCCCTGTTTTTTATGCTGAGCGGAGCACTGTTGCTGAATAAAAACTATTCTCTGGAAGAATTCTATAAAAAGAGATTTACAAGAATTATCTATCCGTTTTTCCTTTGGATTGTGATAACAAGCATCGTCGGAGTCGTTTTCCTCAACTGGACAGATACAGAAATATTGAATTTCATTTTTGGAATCAACACCCCTACATGGTATATCTGGTCATTGATTGGAATTTATCTGCTGATGCCCGTGATAAACGCCTATTTGAAAGAATATGACTTGAAAGGTCTGGAGATATTTCTGATTATATGGGTCATAACCCTTCTGTTTAATTCATACGAGCCGTTATTGCTGAAGCCGTTGGAATTGAGATACTTTTCCGGATATGTCGGCTATGTGGCTTTGGGATATTACCTTGACAACAAGCAATTCAAACTGTCCGACAAGAAAATCTTATATTCAAGCATTGCGGTTTTTGCCGTTTCAACACTGATCCATATGGTTAACATGTATTATCAATTGAATCTCTACACTGAATACTACCAAAACATCATAATAGCCACACAGGCCGCAAGCCTGTTTTTGATGATAAAATACTGGGATAAATGCTCATTAAATCCTAAAAGCATTTATAACCGTATCAAATCAAATTTCATTGGAAAGATGATTGTCAGCATAAGCATCTGCAGCTATGGAATGTTTCTTGGACATTACATAATACTCCAATGCATCAAACCGTTGAACATACACTCACTAAAGCTGTTACCGGTGATTCTGGTGATTGTGGTATTCTTATCATGGATAATAACTTATGCATTCAGCAAAATCCCATATCTCAAAAGAATATCTGGAGCGAACTGAAAATATAAGCAAAAAAAAGTTAAAAAAAGAAAATTTAGCTATAAATTTTCCTTAATTATTTTTACGCAGGCATCCCTAATGAATTCTGCTCTTTTCTGATCTCTTGATTCCAAGGTTATCCTGACATAGTCCTCGGTTCCGGATGGTCTTACCAAAACCCAGCTGTCATCTTCAAATGTTAGTCTGACACCATCAATGGAATTGACTTCACGAATGTCATCGAATTCTGAGGTGAGCAACTCTTCCATGTTTTCCATTACTTTAATCTTTGCTTCAGCAGAACAGGTTATCTTTTCACGGATATTCGGATATGAAGGAATAGTTTTTAATAATTCGGACAATTTTCCATCCCTTGAAACGATTTCAACCATTTTTAATCCTGACAGAATACCATCAGGACACATGCAGAAGTACGGATGCAACCATGTTCCGGAAGGTTCCCCTCCAAACGCGGCATCTTTTTCTATTATAACCTCAGCAACGTTCACATCACCGACTTTAGTCCTTAGAACTTCACCTTTCACTGATTCGTCCATGCAGAGTCCCGCATCAACAGTGGTTACAATATCCCCTTCGAATTCCTTTGACATCAAGGCCAAAAGGGAATCGAACGGTGAAACATTACCCATCTCATCAACTGTAATCATCCTGTCGGCGTCGCCGTCATGTGCAATTCCAAGATCTGCGCCGATAGCCACAACTGTCTTCATTAATGTCTGAAGGTTCTCTTCATTAGGTTCAGGGTTTCTTCCTGGGAAAAATCCGTCTGGCTGAGAGTTCAGGGTAGTCACTTCGCATCCTGCTTTTCTGAATACTAAAGGTGATATTTCGCTTCCTGCACCGGATGCGCAATCGACAACTACTTTCAAACCTTTTTTAATGTCAACCAAAGAAACCAAATCATCAATATATTCCCCTTTAATTTCTTCATTGATACTTAAAGTACCCACTTCATCCCAGTTTACGGATTTATAGGATTTTTCAGCATATATCCTTTCGATTTCAGCTTCCTGAGCTGAAGTATATGCCATCCCGTTTTTATTCCATAATTTGATTCCGTTATATTGTGAAGGGTTGTGAGATGCTGTCAGCATAATCCCCGCATCAGCATCCAATTTTTCGGTAGCATATCCAACCAGTGGAGTTGGAACCATACCTATCTTGATTACGTCAACACCGCTTTCAAGCAATCCTGCGCAAATGGCCTGGTCCAGCATTTCATTTGTAGTTCTGGTGTCGTGACCTAAAACGACAGTTCCCTTGTTGCCCAAATACAATGCCAAAGATTTACCTACATTCAACGCGAGCTCACAGGTTACTTCAGATCCGACTTTGCCTCTTATTCCGGATGTTCCAAATAGTTTTTTTGCTACCATTCTATCACCTATGCTCCGAATTTGTGGGCATAATTCATTAAATCCATCATGATATTCATTACATCAGAACCTCTGATTCTGCAAAGCCCTCCTTTTGCACATGCAACTTCAGAGAATTCTTTTACATCATCCACCCTTACTTCAGGACCCCTTATCAATACAGGCACGGGATCTCCGGAGTGGTTCATTACTGAAATTGGGGTTGAATGATCAGCAGTCAAGAAAATGTAAACATCTTCAAGTTTGATTAATTCGCTCATAACAACCCTGTCCACTTTTTCAATGAATTCCTTTTTCTCCATGGTTTGGCCGTCGTGGCCAGCTTCATCTGCACCATCGATATTTATCAGGAAAAAGTCGTGGTTTGAGTTTTTAACTTGGTCTATGATTGTGTCACGGATATTATCCAGATTTGTATCGATTCCACCAGTAACATCTTCCATTTCAATGATGTCCATTCCCGCAAATCTTCCGATACCCATGATGAGACCTGTTTCTGCAATGCATGCGGAGTTGATTTCGTATTTATCATTCAATGAATCGACAACAGGCACTGCACCTGCTCCACGAGGGATAACTATGTTTGCTGGAGGCAAACCTTCTTCGATTCTTTTCAAGTTTACAGGATGGTCTTTGACCATTTCATAAGTTTTTTCGACCAGCTTGTTCAGGATGTCTGCAGTCTTTTCGGCTTCAGGTGTGCCATCCAAAGCCTTTACCTCTTTAGGTTTGTTTCCTTCGACTTTAGGATCTGCATCGCTTACCTTATCGGAGAGTCCTTCTCCCCTTAAAACCAAAACTGCCCTGTGACCGGTTGATTCCTTAAAGATTATTTTAATATCAGGATAATCCTCCAAAACCATTTTGTTCAATTCGTCAACGATTTCTTTGGTTCCCTCTTTGATTCTTCCTGCACGCCTATCTGTTACAACTAAGTTTTCATCAGCGGTTGAAAAGTTGCATCTGAATGCAATGTCTCCCGGAAGAACATCTACACCAACACCATTGGCTTCAAAAGGTCCCCTTCCAGTATAGACCTCATATGGGTCATAACCTAAAATAGAGATATGGGCTGTATCACTGCCCGGAATTATTCCTGGAGCAATTGAGTCCATAATACCAGTAATTCCTTCCGCCGCCATCTTATCCATATTCGGAGTGTTTGCAGCTTCAAGAGGGGTTTTATTACCTAATTCCTTAATAGGACGGTCTCCCATACCATCCATAATTAATATAATTCCCTTCATAAATATCACCTTAAATTATACTATTATAGATTTTATTCTTCAATAGTTAAATAATTTATTTTAATTGAAAAAAAATTAGTGAAAAAATAGTTTAGATAAGAAAAATACCAACAATAGCTCCTACAATGGTAGCTATTAAATTAACATGCTCGTTGGTCAAAAGATCCCTGTTTTCAAGAAGTGCACCAAGAATACTGTCTGCAAAGCAACCTATTGTTCCTGAAATGATTGAAACAACTATTGCGGAAAACGGATTTGCAACAATTCCTAAAAGATATGCTGAAATACCTATTATTGCAGCACCTGCAATACCTGCCGCTGTCCCCAATGTGGATACTGCGCCGTTAGTACCTGGATCGACTTTCTGAAAAGTGGTTATTAAACGAGGCTGGTACAATACTCCAATCTCTGAAGCCAAGGTATCTGCTGTTGCAGTAGCTATTGCACCTATAAAACCTCCGACAAACGGAAGGTAATAACCTCCAAATGCCGCCATGAAACAGGCTACAACCCCATTTGAAATAACGTTTTTGGATGTTCTTCTTCCTTCAAATTCACCCAAGGACATTTTATACTTTTTGGAGTATCTTGTAGCAAGCAAGGATAAAACTAAAAATAGAACAATCAATAACAGCCAATTAGCCCCCGCTGAGAAAATGATTATTACACCCATTATCACCATAACTGCTGATCCGAACAAATCCAAAGATTTTCGCTTGTATGTGATAAATGCCAAAATAAATAAAAGGATTACATATATCCAGTTTATCGTTACAAATTCAACCATATAAACCACTCTCAACTTCAATATTATAATATGTTCAAAATCATATAAAAATATTTTTTCATGCTCCAAACGGAAGATGATTTTGAATCAATATACTTGAATATGGGTGCAAAATAAAGTATATTTAATTGAAAAACTATAATAATACTTACAATTATATTCAAAATAACGAATACTTATTTTCAAATTGAAAAATTATTATTTGGTAATCTATATCAAACAGTTAAAATGAATCAATTTCTAAAAAAATAATGAAAAATAGAAGATTATTTTTTGAATCTTCTAATTTGAGTTGAAGTTAAAACGACCAATATCAACAGCAGTGCAAATATTGGATTTCCTGTCGGATGATCCGCCAAGTTGACGCCGTTAGCTGAATCTTGACTTCCGCCATTTCCAGCGTGATTGCCGTTGTCGTCATCATGGAAAGTAACAATAATGTCTGTTATGGTGTTGTTTGCTTCATATTTCTTATCTCCAGAATATGATGCTTCAACATTATAATCTCCTTTTTTCAATCCTGAGATTTCAAATACTGCTTTTCCATCTTCAACATAATTTGTGTATTTTTTGCCGTTTACACCAATAGTTACTGTACCTGTTGCATCACTAGGAACGCTTACAACAACTTTTACAACATCTCCAACATAAATGAGAGTGTCATTCAATACAGTAATGTTCATTGGAGTGTCGTTTCTGGTTACATAGTAAACAGTTTCAACAGTCTTATTAGCATATTTAGGATCGCTTAAAGTAGCATTGACTGTGTATTTGCCTTCAATGTCTTTTGTGATATTGAATGTGGCAACCCCGTTTACAATAGTGGTATTGATAGCAGTAGTGCCGTTTACCCAGATAGTCACATTTCCTGTAGCGTCTTTAGGAACATTTACTGTGATAGTTGTGTTCTCACCAACTTTAACATCAACAGCAGTCACGTTCATTACATAATCATCCACTTTAGTGACATTAAGGCCTTTTACAAGTTTTGCTGAAGCGTTAGTGTAATTCTTATCGCCACCGTAGTTTGCTGCAATATCATATTCTCCAACAGGTAAAACATCAACAGTTATTCTGGCCACGCCATTCTCATCAATAGTGCCAGTGTAGTTCTTATTGTTTACAGTAATGCTGATGTCACCAGTTGTTCCTTGGGCGATAATTTTGCTAATGTTCCTTATTATCACGAACTCAAGGTTTGAAAAATATACTGAATATTAAAATGTAATTTAGATTAATTTATAAAAAAAAAGAAAAAAAGAGAATTAAAAAATTCTCGAAAATTTATCTTTTGCGATATACTCTGTTTGAAACTAATGTTATTAATGCTAACAACAAGATAGCAATTGGATTACCGGTTGCTCTAGTATCAACAGTTGGTTCAGATACAACTTTGCCTGTTCCGTTTGTTTCATTATTTTCATTCTTCTCAATCTTTATCAAGAAGGTAGTAGTACTATCATTGTAATAATCGTTTCCGTGATAATAAACAACAGCTACAGTGTCATCTGCAGGCAATACAACATCTTTAAATATTGCAACGCCGTCAACAACATCAGCAGTGTAAGATTTACCATCAATTACTAATGTAGCAGTACCATTTTTAACAGGGTTGTTATTTTCGTCTACAATTTTTACAACGATATCCTTTTTCTCTCCTTCTTTGCCTGTGACATCATCAGCGGAAGGTTGAGTGTTAAGTTTATCTACATGTACATTAATTGTAGTGCTAGATGGATTATAATAATCATTACCGTTATAGTCAACGGTTGCTACATAATCCCCTGGATTTGGTAATACAACGTTTTTAAATACTGCTTTTCCATCTTTAACGGTTGCGGTATAAGTTTTACCGTTTAATGTTAAAGTAGCAGTGCCGTTTTTAACAGGTTTGTTGTTTTGGTCTAAAACATCAACAGTAATGTCTTTTTTATCTGCAGGTTTGCCTGAAACGTCATCACCATCAACAGTGGTGTTGAGTTTCAAGATAGTGACAGTAGACTCATTTTGAGCTGGATCTCCGTCATCACCCTCATATGTTGCAACATCAGGATATACTCCCGGTGCTCCAAGTTTGACATTTTCGAATACTGCTTCGCCTTCATGAACATCAGTTGTATAAGTTTCAGCGTTAGCGCCTAAAATAGCGCCCATAGAAACAGCAAGTCCAATTTTACTTCCATATTTACCAATTGAAGCGGCTTGTCCGATTTTGTTATCATAATTGATAACCAAGGTAGCAGTGCCACCATCCACAGGACTGCCTGTTTCATCTGTAACATGGGCAGTAATATTAACAATTTGACCAGTGTAACCAGTGATAGGATCAAGAACAATGTAATATACGTGTCTTATGTGTATTTTAGAAGTATTAGTGAAACTAGTATGGTTATTGTCTACTTCAGTGGTTAATTTAACAGTGTAATCACCAGCAGCTAAACCACTAGCATTAATAGGGCCTTCAGGTCCAACAGTGCCGTTAGCAATGGAAACACCTCTGCTGTCAATGATTTCATAAGTTACGCCTGTAGCGTTAACTGATGAAACAGGAATTAACACTTCATCGCCAAATGTAGCGATAATGTCTGGAGCACTGACTGTTGAAGGAGCCTTCAAGACAGTGACTCCTGTTACATTGTTAGCAGTATTATAGAGTGTTTCGTTAACTGTGTTGTTATATTTAACGGTATAATTGCCTGCGCCTAAACCACTGATAGTAACAGTTAAATCATCAACATTGATAATTGCAGTTGTGACTGTTTGATTAGTATCAACATTTACAATCTCAATGCTTCCAACATCAATACCTGTGGCATTTTGAATACTAAACTCTAAAATAACAGACGCATTGTAAGTAACGGTCTGATTAGGAGCTTGAATAGTGGAATTAGCCTTCAAGACACAAACGCCAGTAACATTATCAGCAGTATTATAAAGTGTCTCATTAACAGTATTGGTGTATTGAACAGTATAATTACCAGGGATTAAACCACTAATAGCAATATTATATCCGTTAACGGTAACAGTAATGCCAGTAACAGGATTGCCATTAGCATCTAAAACAACAATACTTGCAGGATCAACACCAGTAGCATTCTCACCAGTAGCAACTAAAACAACAGTAGCATTATAAACAACAGTCTGATTCTCAGCCATAATAGTGGAATTAGCCTTCAAGACACATACGCCAGTAACATTATCAGCAGTATTATAAAGTGTCTCATTAACAGTATTGGTGTATTGAACAGTATAATTACCAGGGATTAAACCACTAATGATAATGGTATCATTACCCTGAACAGTAACAGTAATGCCAGTAACAGGATTACCATTAGCATCCAAAACAACAACACTATCAGGATCAACACCAGTAGCATTCTCACCAGTAGCAACTAAAACAACAGTAGCATT
>NZ_CAMVEE010000017.1 GCF_947166415.1 uncultured Methanobrevibacter sp.
TCTGGGACAACGTCAGGAGCAACTAAGAAGTGGTGAATTGCTGCACTGTTAATACTGTGTGCTGCTGCGACAGCTTTTCTTAACAATTTACCTGCTTTAGGAATTTCGATTCCTAATGCCATGTCCATAGCTTCAGCTGATGCTAAAGTATGTGGAATTGGACATACTCCACAGATTCTTTGACATAAAACAGGAGCGGTTTCAGGAGCTTTGTTAAGAACCATCTTTTCTAAACCCCTTACAGGAGTTATACTAAAATACATCCCTTTTGTAACAATCCCTTCATCGTCGACTTCCATGACTAATTCGGCATGGCCTTCTTGACGAGTTGTTGGGGATATAACTACTCTATCTTTCAAATTTGTCACCTCAATTTTATAACTTAGAAACTAACATTAATACTATATGTATTAAATTACTTATAAATTAATAGGATAATTATAGATAGAAACATATATAAAATATGAAAAAGTATACTAATACTATTCTATATTATAGAATTTTATGGAGGGAAAATCTTGGAAAAAGAAAATATTATAATATCCATAATTATTGTATTATGTATTGCAGCAGCAGTTGCAGCATATGGAATAACTAACAGTGATGGCCCAATATTTTCAGATTTATCCAGTATGTCTGCTTCAGATAATAAGAATCCCGGACATGGAATTGGAAATAGTACCGCTGTGATTAACGGAAGCGGTTCCTCTGCATCAACAGGTACCAGTGACGGGGGTAGTGGAGGCTCCGGATCAGGTTCTGGTAGTGGATCAGGTTCAGGAACAGGCGACGGCAGTGGATCAAACTCCGGATCAAATGATAACGGAGGAGGCTCACAAAATTCACAATCAAGTACTGTATTATCATACTCTGAAGCACAAAGTATTGCTGATAGTGCTGTTGGTGAACCAGGATGTTATGCTGGATCTGTAAGTTATTCAGATGGATACTGGTATGCTACAATCTATGATGAAAATGGTACTGCTGTAGACAGTATCGGTATTAACGATGCAACCGGTAGTGTAAGCAGAATGTAAAAAAAGATTATTTTTTAATCTTCTTTTTATTTTTTCATTTAATAGATAAATATATATAACAAAAAAAATAAATTAATTATTGTTGTACTTAAAGGGCCCGTAGCCTAGCTGGATAGGGCGTCGGACTTCTAATCCGAAGACCCCGGGTTCAAATCCCGGCGGGTCCGCTCTCATTACAATCAGCTTTTTTTAAAGACAATTTCACGGATTTAAATATTTTTATGGGCTTGTAGCCTAGTCTGGAAGGGCGTAAGACTCCTAATCTTAAGATCGAGGGTTCAAATCCCTCCAAGTCCGTTTTTAAAAATCATCCAAAGTGATTGGTTTAGCTTCTTTTTTTGGTTCTGGAGTTTCATCAAACAGAATCTGACCATACTTTCCGCCACCACCAGGAATCACATTTATAGTGCCCTTTCTAAATGATTCTATGGCGGGAGCGATTTTAGAATCAATATTCATTATTTCACAAATAGGTGAATTAATCAAAACATCAATTTCAGTTCCGAAACTATCAACCAGCTTTTGCCATATTCCCTGAACTGTTTTTGTAGTGACCCCCTTGTCATAAACGGTTGAAATCAACTCTGCCAAAGGCATCAAATGAACATATTTCGGCCTGAAGTCAGGGTGTTTTGGTTCAGCATAATCAGCAATTTCTGAAATCCTGTAATCGACACCTTTTTTAACTCTTCCGCCACAGCCACATTTCATTTTATTTTCCTTTGCAACTAACGGATCGATTAATTTATAGCATTTGATGCATGCAGTCATGTGATACTTTCCAAGATTCGGGACCAACCCATAATTTGCTTTAATCTTGTTGTGTTTAATCGCATACTTTATTGAAGAAAATGAAATATCTTCCATCTCCAATGCATTAAATTCCCTACCTAATCTGTGAGGCCATGGGGAATGTGCATCTGAATTTGTCAAAAACGGAAAATCCTTAAGTTCACTGACTCTGTCTGCCATGAACGTATCTGCGGACAAGCCCAACTCCACAAAATCTACCTTTTTTTCATAGCAATCATAAATGCTGTCGTATGACTTGTACATGCCTGTCCATGGGGTGAATGCATGTGCCGGACCAATCAAACAGTCATATTCCCTTACCAATTCCAATAATTCCGCTCCGGAATAATTTGTTCTTGGCCTGCCGTCAACAAGCTTGTTTTTAGACACCAGCTTATCAGATAATTCGCGGGCAATTTCAATGTTTGGAATAATGATTACATGATGAATCCTATGTTTTCCTTCCACTTCAGTTGTCAAAACAAAATCCATGCCGTCAGCCCCATATATTCCGTCGCCCAAGTAGGTTGTGCTTTCTTCAATAATGTCCAACCAACCAGGATGAAACGCATCGCCTGTACCCAAAAGCTGCAAGCCTTTCAGCTTTGCTTTTGGAGCCATATTCTTAATCAGCATGTCCTTTGATGATGCGGACGAAAAACAGCTATGAATGTGAAAATCAGCATTTACCAACATATATAAAAATTACCATCTTATATTATATTAAATTATTTAATATCTTCTTTATATCATTGACAGGATATTTTTCCTTTTTTACGTATAAATCAGTATTTAAATTGTCATCATTAACAATTCCGGAATTCTCATTCAAATTTCCTAAAAATAAATTGGTTTTATCGATTAAATTAATTATTTGGCCTTGAGTTGTGGGATATGCAAGCTTTAATGTTGGAATGTTCAAATCGCAAACCATCTTAACTGCCAGGCTATGGAAATTATTGCAAGAGTTTCCACCAAATAAAATCAGATCATTCAATGCATTGTATATTTTTTGATAATTTTTAGGGCGTCTTCCAATAATTATGGCCGCATCAGCTTCATTTAAAACATTGGCCAATAAAAACAACCTTCCCTTCACACCTGAAGGAATTTCACTTGAAGAATAATTGTTCAAAAAATCAAAAGAGAAGTTTCCCTCGCAAATGTCCATATTATCATATTTGGAAAAATTAGATGGAGATAAATAAGTGTGTCCATTCTTTTCAATCAATGGAATGACAATCATTGAAGTATCTGGTATGACTAGAATATTCATGTTAAAAAAAAGTTAAAAATGATATATTGTTTAACCAATATATCTTAAATCATCTGCTGTTCCCGCATTAGCCTTATTAATTAAATCTTGTTCCATTTGTTGAGCACGAGCAATCATTTGTCTGGTTTCTTCAGCCCTTTCCTCTAATTTATCCACGTTGATTTCAAAATTGAGTAAAAATGATAACTTATCCAATATTGCTTCAGCGGATTCTGCATCAATGAAATAACCTGGAGTTTCACCCATAAGGCAGGATCCATGAATTCCTTGACGAACAGCGAGGCCCAAGAACAATCCGGAAGCTCCAACAATGCCCCCATCATTAGACCTTATCTCAATGTCAGCTTCTTTTAACAGTTCCACATCTTCTGCATGAGTAGCCGCTCCAAGAACTTTAGGATTTTCTATTGGTTGACCGGTAGCCATTCCGCCTAATGTAAAAATTCTGCTAATTCCGTATTGCTTAACGAATTCCAGGATTTCTTTACATGCTAAGTATTGGCCTTCCGGAGATAAGGATTGGGTATTACCCACTAGGATAATCAAATCCAAATTATCTTCACCAATATCCTTCAAGTAATATAATTCATTAATCATGTTTCCAATAACTCCCTCATCCTTTACAAGAACTTGAGGAGGGAAAGTTGGAGAATAGATTTCAGCAAATTTAGTTGCTTCGAATTCATCAATCATATGATCGGCAGCCAATTTACCAACATGACCAATGCCCGGTAATGCTTCAATGAAAATAGGGTTGTCTAATTCAATTTCTTCTAAAACAGTGATTTCTGTAGCATTCATTACCTATAACTCCTTCATTGATTCTTTTTTCAATATACGACGATATTTTCCATATTTATCCTCAACAGAAAATTTTGGAGGATAAATCACTTTAAGTTTACTGCCACATTTTGGGCAAGCGTCTTTTAAAGTATAAATCCCGCATTCGGGACATTTATTCATTTTCATATTCATAAGAATCTAATTATCTAACTCTCTTAAGAAAGAACCATTTCCTTCAGATTCTTCAACAACAGCAATGCATCTATCAGCCGCAGCCTTAAGAGCTTTTTCAGCCAATAAATAATCAGTGGATTTTACTGTAATCCTATATCTTGGTGCCCCAACACATTGGACCTTAATCTCTTCTTCATCATCACCATTGTCTTCAGCGGCTTTAAGAGCAGCAACAATAATTTCCACACCGTTAGGCACAAAAGTTTCAATATCAACATAACCACTAATGTGAACTTCAGGAGGAGTAATGTTCTTTTTAGCTACTTCAGTAATAGCATTAGCCCATTCTTCTGGAATTCCTTCTTCAGTAAGTGATTCTGCACCTTCATCTGAAGCGGTTTCAAAAGCACCGTAAACATCACCAAAGATGTCCATAAGTTCGTAACCTACTTCATCGTAAGCTTCATCTAAACTTTTATCTAAAGATTTAGCAGATAATTCTAAAAATTTTTCAGCTTTTTGTTCAATTTTCCAATGTTGGATTTTTTTAGTTCTTTGATCTTCACGGATTCTTTTTAAAGAAGCATCAACATGCCCTTTTTTAGGATTAACTCTGAGAACACGACAGACGATTTTTTGGTTTTCTCTTACGTGGTCCCTGATATTTTTTACCCAACCAGAAGATACTTCAGAAATATGAATAAAAGCTTCTTTGCCCTGATATTCTTCTAATTTAGCAAAAGCCCCATAATTAAGAACTTTGTAAACTGTACCTACAATAAGTTCTCCTTCATCAGGCCATTCTTGACTTTTTCTTACCATACTCTCACCAACATTAATAAAAATTATAAAAAATAGTAAAAAATTAAGTTAAAAACTAGAAATCTAGTTTAAAACTTTTTCAATGTGTGCAGTGATTTTAGCTTTAGCACCGCGAGATTTGACAAGGGTTTTACCACAAATAATACATTTTACATCGGATGCTGCACGATCAAATATTACTTGTTCATTGTCACAATCTAAACATTTAACTTTTAAAAAGTTTCCTCTACCTTTACTAACCATGTTAATCACCTATTTAGCTACAAATTCAGGTTTTCCTGTTCTGAAAGATTGTTTGATGTGAGATTTACCACATTCTTTACATTTAAGTCTTAAGTCTAATTTTTTAACAGGTTTATTTCCAGCAGGTAAAGGCCTTGGATAACCTCTGTAACCAGCAGTTACACGTCTGAATTGTCTTTGTCCCCAAGTTAACTCACTAGCTTTTCTCCTTTTAGCAGTGTGAACTTCGTGCATTGTATGTCTTTTACAATGAGGACAGTATGTTCTTTTTTCTTTTGGTATTTTCATATTTTTCACCGTAATTAATAAGTCATTATAAATCTATCAGTGAATTTATCTAAACTCAGTTTATGCTAAAAAACGTTAGAGATTAAAACTGCATTGTAACGCATCAAGTCTACAGACAGCAAAAATCCAAATTATATAAAAAAATATAATTTTTTATTATCACAAATAGATACGGTTAGTATATCTATCTATCAAGTTATTTAAAGTTAATGGCAATGACCTAAATTTTAACCTGTCTGCCCTTGCGATTTTTGAAAAATACTTTCGCATTTATTAAAGGCAAAGTCACTAAGTCTTGGGGTCTGAATGGACCGTAGATTTTTTCGTCAACGCCTATAATTTGGCCTACTTCATCAAAAACCAACATGGTGACAAGTTCTGTGTCCTTAGCAATTCTTTTGGACTCAAAATCATAAAATTCTTCGTTTTCATCAAAAGCGTTAGGATTTTCTTCAAGGCTTTTTTGTACCTTAGGAGCAGGTTTTTGAGGTTGCTTTACAGGCTCCGGTTTTTTATCGACAACAGGTTTTGGAACTGCAACATCAGGTTCTGATTTAATAGGCTCTTCAGAAATCAGAGTGTTTGACTGAGTCTCCTTCGGTTTGATAATTTGAGGCTCTTCAATCTCCTCATCATCATCAGACAACTTTTCCAGTGAAATGTTTCCCCGGTGATTCTTCAATGTGTCAATCAACGAAAAATAGAATTTCTCCTCTTCAGGTGTTAAGTTCAATGGAGTTGTATCAACCAAATCAAACTGAGGTTTGCCTGTAAATAGATGATATGACCTGTGGATGTTTACAACAGCTGCATTTGTGATTTTATGCTCTCTTCTCTCACAGATTTCTGTTGCTATCCTCTGAGCTTCATGTAAAATTTGAGGAACGTTGGAAAATGGATCGCTGATAGCTTCCTTTTTTAGCTCATCTAAATAATCATGAATATCATTATAGAATGTCTCTTCTACACGAGCTAAAGTACCATTATTACGCTCTTTTTTTTGAATTTCACGCAGTTTTCGATATAGATCCACTTAATACCATCTCTAAAAAAATAACTTTTAAAAAATAAAAAAAGTAGAACAAATGAAATTATTCATCTGTTTCTAATCTAGGAGCAAGCAAGAAACTAAGTTTACCATCGCCTGTAACCATAGTAAGGGTTAAGCTTAACGGCATGTCAGTACCTAAACTAATTTCAGCTTCCTCTGAAAATTTATCCGCCTTAAGCATTTCTCTAATTTTATCTAATGAGAATAAAGCTTTTGCATGTTCTGAAATATTTTCACCGTGAAGATACTTGATACTTGCATCACCGAATTCGCCGTCTGCAGATGCAATGAAGTAGTCTTCATCCACTTGAAGTGCAATTTTATCTGAAAATATATCAATATCGTTAATACAATCTTTTAAGATAGAGAAACGAACTTTGAAGTTAGTTGGATGCTCGATATTAGGTGGAACAGGGTTATCATATTCCATATCGATTAATCTTATTTTGAATGTTCTTGTTGCATCGCCTTCAAAAGTAATGATAAAATTACCTTCATCAACAGACATTAGAACTCTATCCTGTGATTTTGCACGTTTGAGAACTCTCATGAATTCGTCAGTATCTATGTTGATTTTTTCTGGAACATCACAAATATACTCATCAAATAAGCTTGATTTGAGCTCTAAATGTACAAAAGTTATGTGACTACGGTCTAAGGCATCTAATCTCATGCCTTCACTATCAGTTTGAATTTGTACTTCATCAACAATAGATGAAATAGCATCAAAACTTGTTTTCAATATACTAGAATCGCTTAATTCTGCTTTAAACATAAATAATCCTCTAAGTTTAATGTTTAAAATTTATAAATTATACATATATTTTTGTTGGAACTATTTATATAAATTTTTTCATTATAGTAATATTATTCATTTGAAGCCTTTTTCATGCTTGAAACATAATCCTTTAATGCTTCTGTAGCATTTTCCCCATTTTCTTCAATGATTTTGACAATTGCACTTCCAACAATGACTCCATCGGCAATATTGCCAATTTCTCTAGCTTGATCAGGAGTATTGATTCCAAAACCGACCGCTACAGGTATATCGGTAACATCACGAATGTCTGAAATTATTGCACCCAAATCAGTTTTAATTTCACTGCGCATTCCTGTAACTCCCAATGAAGAAACGACATATATGAAACCGCTTGCTTCTCCAGCAATCATTTGAATCCTTTCCTTTGAAGTCGGTGCTATCAATGAGATTACATCAACATCATTCTTTTTGGCGATTTCTGCAATTTCACCTTTCTCTTCATAAGGCAAATCCGGAGAAATGATTCCATCAATTCCCAACTCATTGCATCTTTTAAAGAATTTTTCATATCCGTAAAAGAATACCGGATTGATATAAGTTAAAAATACCAAAGGAACATCAGTTTGCAGACGTACTCTCCTTACGATATCAAAGACATCATCGGTTGTAGTGTTATGCTTCAATGCACGTACATTGGCATCCTGTATCACAACACCTTCAGCCATAGGATCAGAAAAAGGAATTCCTATTTCTATCAAGTCACAGCCGGCCTCTTCCATAGCCAATATGTATTCAACTGTCTTGTCAATTGTAGGATCTCCCGCAGTTAAAAAACCTATGAATGCTTTGCCATTTTGAAATGCATTAGCAATTTTACTCATTTAAATCAACTCCCCTATATTCTGCAATGGATCGGACATCCTTGTCTCCCCTTCCTGACAGGCAAACCATGATTATTTCATCCTTATCCATAGTCGGAGCCAATTGCATTGCATATGCAACGGCATGGGCACTTTCAATAGCTGGAATGATACCTTCCATTCTTGATAAGTATTCAAAAGCGTTGACTGCTTCCTCATCAGTGATAGGGACATATTCGGCTCTGCCCGTATCTCTCAAGTAAGCATGTTCCGGACCTACTCCGGGATAGTCCAGTCCCGCAGATACTGAATAAACAGGTGCGATTTGACCATAGTCTCCCTGGTTGAAAATGGACTTCATTCCATGAAATATTCCAATTTTTCCATTGGTCAATGCAGCAGCATTGTATGGTGTATCGATACCCTTTCCACCGGCTTCACATCCTATCAATTTCACGTCCTCATCCTCAATGAAATTATAGAATGCACCCATAGCATTGCTTCCGCCACCTACACATGCAATTACTGCATCAGGAAGCCTACCTTCTTTTTCTAAAAACTGTTCACGTGCTTCCGCACTGATTACAGCTTGGAAATCCCTAACTATCATTGGAAATGGATGAGGCCCCATTGTAGAACCGATTACATAATTTGTATCATGGACACGTGCAATCCAATCTCTGAACGCATCATTTACAGCATCTTTTAAAGTTTTAGTTCCTGATTTAACTGAATGGACCTTCGCTCCCAGCAATTCCATTCTGTAAACGTTTAATGCTTGCCTTTTTGTGTCAACTTCTCCCATGAATACTTCACATTCCATATCAAGCAATGCAGCTGCAGTTGCGGTTGCCACACCATGCTGCCCTGCACCGGTTTCAGCAATTACTCTTGTCTTTCCCATTTTTTTAGCAAGCAAAACCTGACCTAGAACATTGTTGATTTTATGAGCTCCAGTGTGGTTCAGGTCTTCACGCTTCAAATATATTTTAGCCCCTCCAAGGTCTTCAGTCATTCTTTCAGCATAATACAGTAAAGAAGGTCTACCAGCATATTCCTTTAAAAGGGTGTTGAGCTCTTCTACAAAATCAGGATCATTCATATAATGATTATATTGCTCTTCCAAGTAAAGCAATTCGTTCATTAACGTTTCAGATATGTACTGTCCCCCATATTCACCATATCTCCCTTTACTCAATTTATAACCTCCATAATTTCTCTAACTTTATTTTCATCTTTAATCCCATTAGTTTCAAGACTTGAACTTAAATCAATTGCATAAGGATTGAATTCTTCAATGGCTTTCCTAACATTGGAAATGTCAATACCTCCAGCCAAAAAGAATTCTTTTCTTAAATCTTTTCTTATCAAACGCCAATCGAAAGTCTTTCCGCTTCCTTTTCCACTGTCAAGCAACAAATAATCTGCAAACGAATTATCATATTCCAACAAATTTTTTTCGCCAGACATTTCAATTGCATTAATAATTATCAGTTCATCATTAGTATTTTCTTTTAATTTCTTAATATAGTATTCACTTTCATTGCCATGAAGCTGTGCAATGTCAATTACACCACCCTCATATAAATCAATAATCTCATCAATGTCCGCATCAACAAAAACACCAACAGAAAGTATGTCCGGACTCAAATTATTTTTCATTTCCAAAGCAAAATCATGAGACACTTTCCTTTTAGAATCAGCAAATACAAAACCTACATAATCGGGTTTATATTTATTTGCTATCTCAATATCTTCCAATCTCTTAAGTCCACAAATTTTGATTTTAACCATTCTTCAACTCCGAAATCAAAGATTTTTTATCATCACTTTTCATTAAAGTTTCACCAATTAAAACAGCATCAACATTATTTTCTTTTAATTTGGTAACATCTTCCTTTGTTTTGATGCCACTTTCTGAAATAAATATCATATTGTCACTTACACATCTACGTAAGTTAATACTATTTTCAATATCTACAGTAAAATCCTTTAGGTTTCGGTTGTTCACACCGATGATTTCTGCACCGACATTCATTGCAGTTCTTATTTCATCACCGTCATGAGTTTCAACAATTGCAGATAAACCCAATTCATGAGCCAAGTCCAAATATTTCTTTAGCTGAACATTGTCCAATATTGAAACTATTAAAAGAATACATGAAGCACCCAATAACTTTGCTTCCCAAATCATGTACTCATCAATGACAAAATCCTTCCTCAAAAGAGGGATTGAAACGTTTTGTGAAATTTCCTTTAGATAACGATTGGACCCTTTGAAAAAATAAGGTTCTGTTAAGACTGAAATGGCCGAAGCGCCGGCACTTTCATACTCCTGTGCAATTGCAACATAATCAAAATCTTCAGCAATCATGCCTTTTGAAGGAGAAGCCCTTTTGACTTCAGCGATGATTGCGATTTCAGGATCATTTAATGCTTCTTTAAAAGGAAAGTTATGGGAAATTTCCATTTTTAAAACTTCATTTTTTAAATCTTCCAAAGGTTTTTCCCTTTTGGCCTCAATCAGTCTCTCTTCGGTTTTGGCAACGATTTTTTCCAACATAATATCATCTGTTTGTAACTTCAATGAACTTTTCAAGTTGCTTTAAAGCCTTTCCGGAATCTATTATCTCTTCAGCTAACTTGACTCCTTCCCTTAAGGAGTTTACTTTGCCTGCAACATATAATCCTGCGGCAGAATTCAATAAGACAGCATCTCTTCTAGGTCCTTTCTCACCGTTTAAAATTGACAATGTGATTTTTGCATTTTCTTTTGCATCTCCCCCTACAAGGTCATCTTTAGATGAGAATTCCATATCAAAATATTCCGGTGAGATTTCATAAGACATTGTTTTTCCGTTTTTGATTTCGCAAACGGCAGTTTTGGCGCTTGTTGAAATTTCATCCATTACATCCAAACCGTAGACAACCATTGCGGATTTAACTCCCAGATTGTTTAAAACTTCTGTCAGAGGCTCAATTAAATCCTTTTCATAAACGCCCAATACCTGCATTGAAGCTCCAGCAGGATTGGTCAATGGACCTAAAATATTGAAAATTGTCCTTATTGAAAGTTCCTTACGCACACCTGCAACATATTTCATTGACAAATGATAATTCTGAGCAAACAGGAAACATAAATTGATCTCTTTCAAGCACTGCAAACTTTTTTCAGGAGTTATATGAATGTTGACTCCCAATTCCTCTAAAACATCGGCAGCACCACATTTGCTTGATGCAGACCTGTTTCCATGTTTTGCAACAGAAACGCCTGCTGCAGAAATTACAATTGAAGATGTGGTTGAAATATTGAATGTATTGGAACCATCACCACCGGTTCCAACGATTTCCAAAACCTCTTCGTCATTCAATAACCTTACACAATGGTCCCTCATAGCCTTAGCGGAAGCGGTAATTTCCTCAATGGTTTCGCCTTTCATCGACATTGCTGTTAAATAAGCACTCATTTGAACTTCACTGGCTTCACCACTCATGATTTCATCCATGGTCTGGTATGCTTCATCATAAGTTAAATCTTGATGTTTATATACTTTTAAAATTGCTTCTTTAATCATAAAATCCCTTTTTCAACTTTTTCTAAAAAATTTTCTATAATTGTTAAACCGTCAGGCGTCAATATTGATTCAGGATGGAACTGAAGTCCATAAACGTTGAAATCCTTATGTTTTACTGCCATGACTTCACCATCATCCCTTGATTTTGATATGATTTCCAAACAAGATGGAAGTGTATCTTCTGCCAAACTCAAAGAATGATATCTTCCAACACTGATTTCTGTAGGCAACCCTTTGAATATGAAATCATAGTCAAGAGAAATTTTTGAGGATTTGCCGTGCATCAGCCTTTTAGCATAAGAAATCCTGCCGCCGAATGCAGCACAAATTGATTGATGGCCCAGACAGACTCCCAAAATTGGAATCCTATCATGGAATTCCTTGACTATGTCAATGCAGATTCCTGCATTTTCAGGTTTTCCAGGTCCTGGAGATAAAATAATGGCTTCAGGATTCAAATTTTTAATCTCCTCAATGGTTATCTTATCGTTTCTATATACTGAAATGTCAGAGTTGAGCTCACCAACCAATTGAAACAAGTTATATGAAAAACTATCGTAATTGTCAATTAAAAGAATCATTCTAATCCCCCATCAGCAATTTTCAATGCATTAATGACTGCAGCGGCTTTATTCAAGCATTCATCATACTCCTTATCAGGAACACTGTCTGCAACAATTCCCGCACCGGAACGTATGAAAACCTTATTGTTTCTTGCAAATGCGATTCTGATTGAAATGCATGTGTCAACGTTTCCGCTCAAATCCACATAGCCAATAGCTCCGCCGTAAATTCCTCTTTTGTTGTTTTCAAGTTCGTTGATTATCTCACAAGCCCTTATTTTTGGAGCGCCGGACAATGTTCCTGCAGGCAAAATTGAGTCGATTGCCACAAGAGAATCCAAATCGCCTCTTAATGTTCCTGTTACAGTGGAACCGATGTGCATCACATGTGAAAATCTCTCGATTGACAGGTATTTTTCCACTTTTACAGAACCTATTTCAGAAATCCTTCCGATGTCATTTCTGCCCAAATCAACAAGCATGTTATGTTCTGCCAACTCTTTTTCATCACTGAGCAATTCCTGCTCCAACTCCAAATCCTCTTTTTCCGTTTTTCCGCGGGGTCTTGTTCCCGCAAGAGGGAAAGTATATAATTTGCGGTCATTGAGTTTAACTAGAGTTTCCGGAGATGCTCCGGCTATCTCTATGTCATTGCTTGAAAAGTAAAACATGTATGGGGACGGATTTGTTGTCCTCAAAACCCTGTATGTATCGAACAAACTTCCTGAAATTTCGGCCTCTATCCTATTTGACAAAACTACCTGGAAAATGTCGCCTTCCTTAATGTAATCTTTCGCTTTATCAACCATGTCACAATATTTTTCACGTGAAAATGCGGGAACAAAATCGGACTTCAATCTTAAAGGTTCAATTTCTGTTTTTTTACCGTTCTTAATTAAGTTGGCTATTGATTTTAAATCATCACAGGCCTTCTTGTAGTTCCTTTCCAAATCATCTGTTTTCATATTGACCATGATGATTATCTTCTGTTTAAAATTATCAAATGCTATGACCTTATCGAATAACATCAAATCAATGTCCTTGAACTTATCCTGATTTTCAGCATCCAGATTAAGTGAAGGCTCTGAATACTTTATATAGTCATAGGCGAAATAACCTACAAATCCTCCAGTGAAAGGAGGCAAATTTTCTAATTTTGGAGATTTGTTCTTTAAAACCAATTCTTTTATGATTTCGCTGGGATTTTCTGTTTTGATTTCAATCAAATCATCATTAAACTCCTTAAAATCCGCATCACCTTTAATCTGGACTAATCCGTTTTGACATGTAAATTCAAGAAGAGGATCAAAACCTAAAAAACTGTACCTTCCCCACTTTTGTGAATCCTCTATGCTTTCCAGCATGTAACAATGATTGCTGATGCCTTTCAATATTCTTAAAACTTCGATTGGAGTCGCAATATCTGAAAATAATTCATAGGATATTGGAATGCGCTTATAGTCGCAACCTCCACATAATTCTTTTACTTCTTCTAAACTTGGGGAATACATTCTATCACTCTATAATATAATAAGTACAATGTACTATTTAAAACCTTGTTGTAACTTTTTGTACATTATAAAATTTTTAAAAAAAAATTTAAATTAGTTTGTCCTGTTCACGGCTGAATTCGATGACTATCTTTTTTATTTCCCTGCTTTCCAAATAAGGAAGTTTTTCTGTAAGTTCCCTTTCCAAATCGCTGTTCAACTGCATCCTTTTTTGAACATATTCATCACCATCATATTGAGAACGGTACTCCTTATTTAAGTTTGAATATTTGGTAATCATCGGCTGAAGGATGGTTTCGATATCCTTGTCAAGCTTATCATTGATGATTTTCCTTTTGCGGATTTCGATAACAAAACCGACAACTGTGAGGAAAAATCCTAAAACTGTAACTGTTAACGCAGGGACAAAAATTTTATCATCGCCTATGAAAACTACAGTCAAAACAATTCCAATGAAAATTAGAGCAATCCCGATTTTTTTCAAATCCATGATTAAACACCTTTAAAATTAGTTTATTTTTGAATTATTTAAATTATTCCATGATGAAATTATGTATTTAACAATCAAAATAAATGAAATGACAGCCAAAACAGACATAATCGCCATGACCAGGTCATTTGAAAATAATATCTTTTGGGAATCAGCATAAAAGATCGATTCACCAATCAGGTTATTTAAAAAATGTGTGAAAATTGCAACTAGAATATTTTCCGTCTTCAAATATAAAATTGAAATGCAAACTCCGAATATGAATGCTGAAAAGATGCTTCCGAAAGCGTGAAGGGAGGCAAACAATAAAGAGGAAATCGATACTGCAAACAATGTGGGAACGACCAATTGCAATTTATTTAGAAAAACACCCCTGAAAATCAATTCTTCTACAATAGGGGATATCACTACAATTGAAAACAAAGTGCCCCCACCAACAAGGGTCAGGCTTTTGATTGATAAAATACTGCCCCCAACTCTTGCCAAGTACAACATTCCATAAGAAAAGAAGATATTCAAAAAAACAATGCCTAGAATTTCCTTAAATGAGACTTTTGAGAAAATATTTTTCACATCATGTTTAAATTCCTCAAAACAGTCTCTCAGCCTAAAAACAAAATAAAAGATTAATATTAAATAAAAATACTTTTCATTTATGTCAATGCCGAAAAACATTAACGTATATATGAAAATGCATGAAAAAATTATCAAAATCAATATTTCCTTAATGGATATGCTTTTAATTTTATCGTTGAATGCAGACATATTATCAAACAGACAATTATAATTTAAAGATACGCATTGCTAATATAAACTAGGACAAGCAGAATTACGAGTGAATTCATTCGCTAAATTAGTATTATTATAAATAACATGACTAAGGACGTGATTGTTATAATTGAATTTAGTCGTCAAAGATAAAAATATCTTCTATATACTTTTTTCCCAATGTCTTAGTGATATTATGTGCTAACAATAAGGAAGGGTTATAGCGTGCATTTTCTAAAGCGTTTACTGTTTGACGAGTCACACCAACTAAATCGGCAAGTTCTTGTTGCGTCATGCCCAATTTTTGGCGGAACTGTCTTATTTTAGTTTCCATACCATCACATATTTACAATTGTATAAATATTGATAATATTTTTTTTAATAAACTATATAAACTTGTTGTTTTTTATGAATTAATAATAACTATTTTTTAATTTTTTTTGAATTTTAACTAAATTTGTTTAAGTACTATGAAACAAAATCGCCCCAATAAATTTCACATCCCATGAATCAGCCGGCAGTTTGAACAAAATATAAAAATATCGATTGACAAAATAGTAATGTATTATAAATTGATTATAATTGAGATGATAATATGGCTATACACCCTATTGAATTTAGATACGGTACCCCCGAAATGAAGAGAATATGGGAAGAAGAAAATAAACTACAAAGAATGTTAGATGTTGAATCTGCATTGGCACAAGCAGAAGGCAAACTCGGAATAATTCCTCAGGAAGTTGCAGATGAAATAGCTGCAAAGGCTACAACAGAATTTGTCAAACTGGAAAGAGTGAAAGCTATTGAAGCAGAAACTAACCACGATATTGCAGCATTGTCAAAAGGAATTACCGAAGTATGCGAAAACGGTGCCGGCGAATATGTTCACTTTGGTGCCACATCTAATGATATCGTAGACAGTTCAAACTCATTGCTTATTAAAGATTCAATTGACGTATTGAAAGAAAAACTGGAAAGATTAACAAAAATCATGCTCAAACTTGCTGAAGAAAATAAAATGAAAGTGTGCATTGGACGTACACACGGTCAGCATGCGCTTCCAACAACCTATGGAATGAAATTCGGTATTTTGGCAGATGAACTTCACAGACAGTACGTTAGATTAGAAAATGCGGAAGCTAACGTGTGTGTTGGAATGATGGATGGAGCAGTCGGAACCACTGCTGCTTTAGGCGAACAAGGCTGGGAAATACACAAGGCAGTAGCTGAAATCTTAGGTCTTCCCGCAGCTACAATTACAAACCAAGTCGTTCAAAGAGACAACCATGTTGAATTTATTAGCGTGTTAGCTAATATAGCAAGTACCCTGGACAAAATCGGCCTGGAAATCAGAAGCCTGCAAAGAACTGAACTTATGGAAGTCGGCGAATACTTCGACCCTGAAAAACAAGTTGGAAGCAGCACCATGCCTCATAAAATGAATCCAATCACAGCAGAAAGAATCTGTGGAGTTGCTAGAATCATTAAATCATATGTAAACGCCGCTTTGGACAACAACCCTCTTTGGCATGAAAGAGACCTGACCAACTCCTCATGTGAAAGAATAATGTTTCCGGAAAGCTGCATCTTAACTGATTATATCTTAAACCTGACAATCAAGTTAATGAGCAATTTGGTATTCTATGATGAAAACATTGAAAGAAACCTAAATCTCACAAACGGATTAATCATGGCTGAAAGATTGATGGCTGAACTTACCCGTGCAGGAATGGGAAAACAGACTGCATATGGAATCGTGAGGAAAAATGCAATCAAGGCCAACAAAGAAAAATTATTGCTTGGAGAATTGATTTTAGAGGATGAAGACGCTAAAAAATTCTTGACTGAAGAAGATGTCGAAAAGATTATGGATCCTCACACATACATCGGTTCAGTTCCAAAAATTATTGACGAATTGCTTGAAAAATCCGAAGAATGGTTCTAGGTGTAACAATGAGCATTGTAAAAGAGATAAAATCGATTGATTTGAGTTCATACACTTTAATCATGACTGGAATAGCAGTGCTATTCTCAATTTTATCCGCTTTAGTCCTAACAATCGGCATAGGAATAATATCTCCAGGAAATATCGGAATAGCTGTTTTCATCATACCAACAATAATAGTTGGCACATTCATGTATACAATATACAACAGTTTTTCACAAGGATTATTCTACAATCTTTTATCCACAAAATTAAATGCAATTAAATTTACATTGGACGAAAACCAGATTGTCAAAATCTCACCTAACGAAACTGCAACCATGCTTGCAGTTATTGCTACAATACAGGTATTATTGCTCTATTTAGTTACCGTATTCATTTTACCATTAGTACTTAATGCTACAATTCAAACCTTAATGTTTGGTGGACAGGAATTATTAGCCTATGAGATTTATCAATTTTTAATACTTATAAATCAGCCAATGACAATCATATTATTCATTTTTGGTACATTTGTTATAACATTCGTTTTTACTTTGATTGGAGCATACATCTACAATATTCTTGCAAAAAAAGGGAAAGCAATTACTGTAGAATTATCTAATGAAAATGAAATGACTGCTTTGGATTCAATAGATTTGATGAGCCTTGCCATTGCTGTTGCAATAATAAACGGAATATTGACCCTGATATTTGCAATAATCATGTTAATTAGCGGAGGAAACATAGCAACACTTCTAACAAATGTAATCAGTTCCGTCATAACTGGATTCATAGAAGCGGCACTATTTGCAATATTCTATAACTTCCTAGCACCAAAAATCGGAAAATTAAAATTAGAATTAATTGATTAATGAATCAATTAATTTACTTTCTTTTTATTTCAGGAACATACCTTTTAAGCATTAATGACAGGGAAATAACTGTCACTGAACTTAAAGCCATTGCCAGACCAGCTAAAGCAGGTTCAAATGTTATTCCAAAGGCGGGATATAAAACTCCTGCAGCAATAGGAATTAAAATTGTATTGTAAGCGAAAGCCCAAAAAATGTTTTCCTTGATTCTTCTCATTACTTTTTTAGAGAATTGCACTGCTGCAACGACATTTTCCAAATCGCCTTCCATAACAACAATATCCCCACTCTCCATAGCTATATCAGTACCGTTTCCCATAGCCACACCAATGTCAGCTTGGGTAAGGGCAGGAGCATCATTGATACCGTCTCCAACGAATAAAACCTTTTTAGTATTACTGGATTGGATTTCTTTTACTATATTCAGTTTGTTTTCAGGAAGAATACCTGCTTTAACATTGTCAATTCCGACATCCTTGGCGACAGTGAGTGCTGTAGCTTCATTGTCTCCTGTCAACATGTAAGTTTCAACACCCATCTTGTGGAGTTCATCTATTGTTCTTTTGGAATTGGCTTTAACTTTATCTGAAAGACTTAAAATTCCCTTAACTGATTTATCTTGAGCTAAAAATATTATTGTTTTGCTTGAACTTTCAAGTTCTCTGTATTTGGACATCAAATCATTAGAAACATCAACACCATAAGCTTCCATTAAAGCGAGATTTCCCGCCAATACTTCACTTGAGTTAAGTTCCGCTCTTAATCCTTTACCGGTTACATTTTCAAAACCAGAAATCTGATTAAGCTCAATATCCAATTCCTTGGCCTTGTTTACAATAGCTTTAGCAATCGGATGGTTTGAATTCTGTTCTACGGATGCTGCGAGCATTATCAGATCCTCATCGGAAATTCCATAAGCAATCACATCATCTACCTCAGGCTTTCCTTCTGTTATGGTCCCTGTCTTATCGAAAGCTGCAACATCAATCTGGCCAGCATTTTCCAAGGTATCCCCATTTTTAATTAGAATACCATATTCCGCCGCCCTTCCAACACCAACTGTAACTGCTGTTGGAGTAGCAAGACCCAATGCGCAAGGACATGCTACGACCAATATTGAAATCAAACATGTTAAAGAGAATAACAGAGACTCTCCTAAAACTAAATACCATATTAAAAATACTACAATGGCTATTGTTAGAATAACCGGAATAAAGTATGAAACAATAGTATTTGCAAACTTTTGAACTGGCGGCCTTGAACTTTGAGCTTTTTCAACCAAACGGATGATATTTGACAATACTGTTTCCTTACCAATCTTTTTAGCTTTTATATACAAAACACCATCCTGGTTTATTGTACCTGCAAAGACCTCTTCACCATCTTTTTTCACTTTAGGTATCGGCTCTCCATTAATCATTGATTCATCAACATAGGACTCACCTCCGACAACATCACCATCCACAGGGATTTTTTCGCCGGGTTTGACCAGCAGCAAATCGTCAACGACTATATCAGCTATGGAAACCTCTTTTTGAGATATAATTTCGCCGGATTCATCAACTTCAACTGCAGTTGCAACAGTTGGCTGAAGTCCTATCAATTCGCGTATGGAATCTGAAGTTCTTTTTTTAGCCCTAGCCTCAAGATACCTTCCAATCATTAAAAATGACGGAAGCATCACTGCTGAGTCATAAAACATGAATGAATGGTCCAGAACTATTGCAAATGTTCCCAAAATACTTGAAATATATGCAACCAAAATACCCATTGAATACATTACATCCATATTCAGGTTTTTATGCATTAATCCATTGATTCCTGCTTTTAAAATTGGTAAAGACACATAAAGAAACGGTGCGATACTGACAATTAGTGATAACAATCCCATTGAAGATATGTTTAAACCTGTTGATTGATTGAAAGAGTGTACAATGCCCATCAACGGATCCCATCCGCTGAACATTAAAATCATTAAAATTACTGAGAAGAATAAACCGACAATGATTCTATTGCGTTTTTCCCTTAAATCCTGTTGATATATTGCTTCCTCATCGATTTCCGTTTGACCTTCTACACCTAAAAGTTCAAAACCCAGAGAAGTGATTACCTCTTCGATTTCATCCAATGTGACTTTGGAGGAATCATATCTTATTTTTGCAGATTGAGATGTTAAATCCGCCTTTACATCAAAGATTCCATCCAGCCTAATTAGAAAATTTTCAACATTCATGGTGCAGGAAGCGCAATGCATTCCTTGGATTCTTAGAGTCATTTCATCAGTGTGAAGCTCAAAACCCAAGTTTTTGACCAGCCTTTCCATTTCCTCATAAGAGATTTTTTTAGTGTCTACAGTAATATGCAATTTATTTGCTGACAGGTCCGCATCAACTTCTTCTACGCCTTCAACTTTACCGAAAGTCTTGTTTACGCTTAAAACGCAAGAGGCGCAATGCATCCCTTCAATTGGCAAATCCATATGTTTATGCTTTACCATAACTATCACAACCGTCTAATGTATAAAAAAACATTTGACTTTTAAATGATATAAAAGTTTAGGTAACACTAAAAATAAGTAACTTTTATGTCCTTGTGGGGAATTGTCCTTCTAAATCTTTTCTTAGGGTATCCTATAATGAAAGTGGAGTACATATGCTTATTCTTATCAATGTCAGGGAAAAATTCCATCAGCCTATCATGATCTATCTCATCAGCTTTCAGTATGAACAATGAATAGAAACCTCCTAAGCCTAAAGAATATGCCAGCAATTCCAGACGGGCATTTGCAATGACCGCACTTGTCTTATCTGTTGAAAATGTTAAAATAAGTTGTTTTCCCTCCCACAATAGGGGATGGAATTCTTTTGTAGAGTTGTCCTTTAAGTAATCGCCGAATTCCTTAATTCTGAAAAATTCATCTTCCTCTACTTTAATGATATCATAAACAAGGCCCATGAACTCGTCCAGTCTATCATCCAAGACTACGAATTCAACATCCTGCTCATTTTGAGCTGATGGTGAGTAATATGCCCCTTCAAATAATTTATCAAAAGTTTCGTTATCGATTTTCTTATTTTTAAACCAGCGAATGGATCTTCTTTGTTTTAAAAATTGAAGCAAATCATCATACCCCACCGGCAATTCGCGAGGATTGTAATCCTGAATTCTATCTTCCTTTCCTTCATAAGATTTAAGTGTGATTGCTTTCTGTTTACATATAGCCATACAATGACCGCATTCGAAGCAATTGCTGCCTGTTTCAACAGCAAAATCATCTACAATAATGTTGTCACGAATGCAAACCTGCATGCATTGCTTACATGCAGTACATAACTCTTCATCAATTATCAGTTTCATTTAACCACGACTCCGTCTTGCAAAACAGTTAAAATATTATCATTATCGCTTAAAATAGAAATGTCTTCCAAAGGATTGGCATTTGTCAATATCAAATCAGCACAATAATTTTCCTTTACAAGACCCAGATTATCCTTTCCTAAAAATTCTGCTGCCCTGATGGTTCCGCTAGCTATCGCTTCATCTTCGCTCATGCCAATATCAGTTAGATGAATTAACTCTTCCAGATTATGCCCATGAGGAATGACTCCACTGTCAGTTCCCATCAAAATATTAACTCCTTCTTCATAAGCAACCGAAATGTTTTCCTTGTGGACTTTAACAATTTCTTTTAGCTTTTCAGTCTTTTCGTCAGCATAATTGTCCCATGCAGGAAAACCGTTTTTATATAAAAATTGATGAACCAGAAGTGTTGGAACTAAACTGACATCCTTTTTAACCATTTTTTGAGCTGTTTTTCTGTCAATGAATGTTCCATGCTCAATTGATGAAAATCCTGCATCAATGCAATTGTTCATTCCTTTTAAACTGTGACAATGAGCTGAAACTTTCATATCATTTGCACTAGCTTCGCAAACAATGGTTTTGAGCTCTTTTTTATTGAATTGAGCAAACTCCGGTGAACTATTTGTTGTCAATACTCCTCCGCTTGCCATCACTTTTATGAAATCTGCCCCTGCCCTTTTTACTTCACGGGTCTTTTTTAACACTTCTTCAATGCCATCGCATCTTCCTTTAGGAAAACCGGGATAGATTATCTCCATGTCCCAACCTGAAGGCAGAAACAAATCAAAATGCCCTCCAGTCATGACTAAAGGAGTGATTGATAAGTGAACTTTAGGAGCTATGAATAGCTTTCTTTGTTGAGCGAGCTTGAAACTTAAATCGGCAGAACCGCAATCCCTAATTGTTGTAACACCGGCATTTATTGTTTGAGTGGCATGAGGAACAGCATTATAAAAATGAATTCCTAAAGGATTTGCCATGTTTTCTTCTTTGTGAAAACCCTTTGCAAAAATATGGGTGTGACAATCAATAAAACCGGAAAGTAAATAATTATCATCCCCATCAATCACATCTGCATCCTGTTTAGTGGAAATCTTTGATGAAGAAATCTCCCTGATGATATTATCTTCAATTAAAACATTTTTATGGGTTTCAACTTCTTCAAACGGATTGACAATGTTTACATTTTCAATTAGAGTTTGCATTTTATCACTTTATAATATTTCTATAGTTCCATTATCCCCATCAACTTCAACTAAAGTTCCTGTTGTTAATTCTTGGGTGTTTTCAGGTGAATCCACCATCGGAATATCGGACATGATAGCTCCAGTAGCTATAATCGGCTCAGCATTGAGACAGATAATTGCTTTAGGAGCAGTATTGTTTTTCATCATTTGGAAAATTACATATGATCCTACTGTGGAACCTTTTCCTCCGGGAATGAACAATACCTTATCCTTGATTATTTCCCCTTTTAACTCATGAGTAGGGTCAATAATTTCTCCATTTTCAGGATTTACTCCACCTAAAAAGCTAATTGGTTCAGATGAAACTATCAATTCACCTTTACCTTTACCTTTTGCAATATTTCTACATTTAATCATAAAATCACGTTTAGAATAATTTATCCTCAACAAATTCCCCTTTGTTAATAGATTCTGTTGCTTTAATAGAATCGATTAATGCCCAAAGCCATACAATTACTATTAAAACGAATCCAATTACTAAGAATACAAGAATGGCTGAAACAATGTAAGCGACAATAAATGAAATTCCTTTCTTATTTAAACCAAGGTATAAATGACCTAAACCAGGGAATAACAAGCTTAAAATCGCAGATAAAAGAACATTTTTCTCTTCAGAAGAACGCATAATGTTAGCCACCCTGACACCGCAGTACGGACAGATTTCAGAATTGATATCAATTTTTTTACCGCAGGATTGGCAGAATTTGGTTTGAGGTTGTTCTTCTTGAATTAATCTGAATCCGCATTGAGGGCAGAAGGCTGTACTCATATCAACTTGAGTTCCGCAATTGGAACAGAATTTTGTCTTTTTAGCGCTATCGGCTTCTTCAGCAGCAGGTTCTTCCTCAACTGCATCGTCGACAGCTTCTTCAGTTGACTCTTCCTCAACAACTTCTTCAGGAGTTTCTTGGACTTCTTCAGATGCATCCTCTTCAACAACTTCCTCATCAACAGCTTCTTCAACTCCATCTTCAGATGATTCTTCAAAAGCTGCATCAATAGTAGTTTCCTCAACTTCTTCAGATACTATTTCTTCAGCTTTGGGAAGAAGAGCTCCACAATTTGAGCAAAATTTTGCTTCTTTTACATCTTTTCCACATTCTGGGCAAGTCACCATATTAACACCATATATCAATTTATTAATTACAATATAAAAAACTTAAACTACATCCTTTTTCATGATTTCTCTAAGCACTGCAGTTGCATATGAACCTTTATTGATTGAAAATTCACATAAAACCCCATCATCCATAGCAGTTGCTGATGCATCCCACACCTGGAAACGCATGGCCCGCCTAAGGCCATGACTACCCAGACGAGGCATTTTTGGAACTTCAAAATCAGATTTTTCCAAATTATAACTTTTCAATACATTCTCTTCCATCGCCCCCACTTCACCACCAGCATAAGGAACCTTTGTACCATACAACGGACAAGTTGGATTAGCCTGAAAATTATCAATCAATTCCTGAAATTCTTCAGGAGTCTTATCACGAACAATATGCTCCTCTGTGTCGATTACAATATCTCCTTCGATATATTTGTTAATTCCCATATTAACCCTGTTGCTAACTGCTTCATTGAACAGATAGGATTGATAAGCGTGAACAAACATTCTCTGGAGCGGTTTTGGAAGTGCATGAAGGGCGTTCATGTATGATTTGTCAGTTAATTCACCTTTTTTAGAATCCCTAATCAATTCCTTAATCATCATCTTTTCATATCTCATTCCCTTACCCATTAACTTAAGAGATTCTTCCAGATTTCCATCATCATAGGCCTGTCTTGCCATCTGATTTTCCTCGCTTTCATCTTCTGAAGGGTTTCCGATGTAGATTCCAACGGCTTTTTCCAAATCGTTTTCAACAAGAGCTTCACCAACCAAATGAGTATTGGTCCTTGGCTTTCCGAATCTTTGCCATCCGAAATAATTAGGAACTCCTGTAATTTCAAGCTGCTTTAAAACTTCATTGGCAACATCTGCACTTTTTTCAATGTCATCCAAATCCTTGATTAATATTCTGAATTTATTGCCTTTGAGTTGGCCCATTCTGAGCTTTTTTCGTCCTCTGACAATTTTCAAAAAATCAGTTTTATAGATATTCCCATCCAGTGCCTTGACTTGTTGCAGCTGTTCTTCAGAATCCATATTCGCAATGCAAATCCATTGGCGTGTCAAAGCCTTTTTATCCTTCATTCCGGCAAAGCCCATTCTTTTTCTGGAAATGTGCAAATCACGGGCAATATCCAAAACAACATCCAGTGTGGTCCTTCCCAATTTTTCAATCCAAATGTAAACGTTTGGGCCTTCACCTTCAGGAATGATTTCAGGAATTTCTTCTACATAAAAATCTTCATATCGGTTTCTAATAGTTCCACCAATACCTTCTTGGTCAGTAACATAAGAATTAGCATTTAACATAATAATCACGATAAATAAATGCCCCGACCGGGATTTGAACCCGGGGAATGGGATCCGCAGTCCCATGTGTTATCCAAACTACACCATCGGGGCAAAACAAAATAAGATAACATTTAATGTTATCGATTTCATAGTATTTAATAATTACCATACAGACAATGTGTAAGAATAATCGCCATAATCCCTTGAAGCAACAGATATGTCCTTTGCTTTTGAGTAATCTCCATCACTGGCCAACGTTTTCCCATCAAGGAGATTGTTTTCACTGAATCTATAATTTTGAAGTTTGAAAGTTTTAAATTTCTCATCACACAACTGGGAAACTTCCTGAATGGATTCCTTTGAATTTTTCTTTTCTTTCAAAATAGCTGAAATATCACCTAAAAAACTTTGGTCTGTGAAATTGATTTTGCCATCCAAAACTTCCATGATTTCCTGAGCGGACATGGAATTTTTTATATCTGAAGAATAATCTGAATTTTGGAATAAAATTAGGGAATTAAAAGCTAAAATTACAATCAAAAGCAAAATTATTGCTAAAATTGCCTCTATAATAAAAAAATTTCCCTTTTCATCTAACATGAATTAAAATTGTAGATTAAAATAAATAAAAAGAGTTGAAGTGTGCAAAAATTAATTTGCACGAATGTGATTAATCACTTTATCTTTTTTAGCGATAGCTGCGTCTGAAGCTTCCTGAACTTTCCTTTTCATTTCTTCAAAGTCTTCAGGAGTTGTTTCACCAACTAACTTTTTAATTTTAGTGTATGCAGCCTCCCTAAATAATGGAACTAATTTTTCATTTGAACCATCCTCTTTAATTAAAATCGGTTCTCCGGAATTGTTCACTTCACCAATTTCGGAAATTGCCACATCGTATTTACCGACTGCCTTTTTAATATCTGTGACAATTTCAGGAGGTGCAATCAACATCAATGAATCGGTTGAAACTCCTAATGGGTCAATGTTCAATGTTTCAAGCATGTTCAACACATTTGGAGCTACCATTTGCCTGATTTCTTTTTCATAAAACTCTAAACCAACGCCAGTTGTGTTGGATATTTCATGAGCATCTCCTCTAAGACCTCCATTTGTAACGTCAGTCATTGCATGAATGTCTTTGACAAGATCAACTTCAAACAAAGCATGTGAAGCCTGAACAAAGTTCACGTTCATTGTATCCCACACAACGTCAAAGAATCCGTTGTAAAGTGCGGTTGTTGTAATTGTTCCTCCCCCGGATCCTTCAGTTAAAAGGATAACATCACCTTCTGTCGCTCCTTTTCTTGCAGTCGGAGGATATGGGGAAACACCGACACTTCCAACAGCTGAAACGAACCTATCTCCTAAAACCATGTCTCCGCCGACACGCAGTGTGCTTCCTGCTACAATCGGAACATCTACAAGTTCTGAAACTGCGGCAACTCCTGCTGTGAAGTCAAATATTTTAGCAACATCCCCATCATCTGCAAGGTGGACATCGCTTAGAATTGCAACAGGGTCTGCACCCATTACGCATACATCCCTAAGTGTTGCTCTTGTTACATGAAAACCGCCTAAAAATGGATATTCACTTAAACGTGAGTGTATTCCATCAACAGCTGTTGTGATATAAACTTCATCATTTTTAACTGGAGCTTTGACAACCCCTCCGTCGTCCTGTTCTGACGGATTTACAAGTGAAGCTGTATTTGTTGATGATACGATTTCAGCTATTTTCCTGTGAACAAAGAAATCGCCCGCTCCACGAGATCCTACACCCATCTCTCCCATGAGCACATCAGCCTTATTAACAGATGCAATCTCTTTTAGAAATTCGTCATCGCTATCATTCAACTTTAAGGTAGTAGCTACTTCATCAATTACCGCTTTAGCCATTTCTATAGAGTTTTCTTCATTGATATTTTTATATTCTCTAATCCTAATAGCCAACATGTCAGCTAAATCATCGTAATCATAATTATCGATTCTTTTTCTTACAAATCCTTCAATATCCATAGTTATATCTCCAAATTAGTGAAATTCTTTAAAATTTTAAGTCCTGCAATACCGCTCTTTTCTGGATGGAATTGTGTTGAAAATAAATTGTTTTGGCTTAATGACGCTACAACATCTCCACCATAATCACAAGTTCCTGCTATGATGCCTTCATCATCCGGAACAACATGATAAGAATGAACAAAGTAAAAGTATTCTTTATCAATTCCCTCTAAGATAGGTGAATCATTACAAACTTTCAGTTGATTCCAACCCATATGAGGAATTTTCACATCTCCCTTTAATAATTCGACATGACCCTTGAATAGGTCCAGGCCTTTAACGCCAGGAGATTCTTCACTTGAACTCATAAGCACCTGTTGGCCAAGACAGATTCCTAAAAACGGCTTGTCATCTGAAACATGCTCATGAATAACATCTTCAAAAGGCTTTAAATTTTCCATGGCGCTTCCAAAAGCTCCAACACCTGGCAAAACCAAATAATCGCTATCTGCAATGATTTGGGCATCATCGGTTATCTGGAAGTCAACACCTATTTTTTTAAACCCGTTTGAGATACTTTTCAAGTTTCCACTTTTATAATCAATTATCGTTATCATTCGTCCAACCACCCGATTGCTGACCTGATCATGCCACCAAAGTCAGAAAATACTATTTCATCAGTTCCTAAAGTTTTTGAATGTGCATCAAGCTCTGCAACAACGTGAGTATAACCCAATTCCTTTAGAGGTTCCACCAAACGAGGCCCATCGGTTACTGCAACTGATTCAACTTCAAAATCTTCTATTGGAAATGCATGAGGAACACCGAACACTACAATTAAATCCAAATCCTTATCATTCAGGTATTCTGCAGCTTTATCGGCTGTTATAGGATACTCATCAAGTCCTCCAGTAATAAAATCAGGTTCAATATCCAGCTGGCTTCTAATGTTTATCGCATGCTGCCTGATTCTTGGAAGTCCAATATTCTCATCCAAATTGGCTACAAAAATCGGCTTATTTTCTGGGTTGATTTCTGTGTAGTCAAAATCGATGATATCTGCAAATAAATATGATGTTTCTTTTTTAACATTAAGTACGAAAGCCACTTTTTTATTATCTTTCAATGCTTTTACAACAGTTTTAGCAACTTTTTCTTTAGAATCTCCAAAATTAGGTTTAATGTACTTGCCTTGAGCCATTCCTCGAGTTTTTTCAACTTCGGTTGCTTTTTCAAGCATTTCAATTTGTCTGTCGGCCTCTTGCCTGGAAATGACTCCACATTCGACTGCCGCATCTAAAACCATTATTGCCCCTACAGTATTGTCCCCTTCACCGGATCCACCATGGGATTCAACCGGAATAACAGTACATGGCAAATCGGCAGTTGCTATTGCTTCCTTCAAATCTTCACCAATTATCATACTTGCGCAAGTTCCTGCAATGCCCATCAGTTTTGGATGGAATGCATCATAAGCTTCAACCAATGTATCGGCTAATTTTTCACCAGCACCCAATATGAAATCATTTTCGGACATTCCTGTAGTTACAACACGTACTCCATCACCCTCTAAAAGTCTAGCTGTCCTAAAACAGCATCCTGTAGGCCCATGCATGACAATAACATCGACATTCATGTCCCTTAAGGTATAAAGAGTAGCAGCAATCGGACTCGGTCTTGGATGTATAATTTTTATCACCTAATAAACTTTTAACAAATAACTATTTTTAATTCTTAATTAATATAATTAATTAACAAATCCAGGAGATTGCATTATGAAACTCGACAAACAAATTTTAGAGGAAAAAATTAGAGAATACAGAGAATTCAAAAGCTGTTCTGAATCAACATTGATGGGGCTTTGCGAAACCGCAGAATATCCCATTACACAACCAGAAATGGTGAAATTGGGATGTGGATTTGCAGGAGGAATAGGCGGAACCTTCGATGAAGGAACCTGCGGTGCAGTTACTGGTGCAATAATTGCAAACGGACTAGTTATAGACGACCCGTCAAAAATTAAGGCAAATGCAAAAGAAATATTTAATACATTTAAAGAGGAATACGGAAGTGTATGTTGCGGTACAATAACCAACAACGGTAAAGACAAATCCCCATGCGTTGACTGCTGTGTTTTCATTGCAAATAAAGTGGCTGATTTGTGGGATGAATAGTAACAATTAAGAAATCCCGTTCAAAAAAAATAGGAAAAATTACTAACAATATCATTCATAAAATATTGTTAGTAGTTTAAATTCTAAAATTAAACTCAATTATAATCCTTTACTGATTTTATTAGATTTTCCATATCACCGATTAGATTATCCACATCATGGTCATCTGAAGAATCCATTGCCAGAACCAACTCATTGGACAAATCATCGATTTTTTGAATAATAGACTTTAAAACTTCAATTTTTGATTTTATTTCAGCTTCAATTTTAGGAGAATTTTCATCGCCCAACCTAATTAAATTCATGGCAGAATCATATTCGCGATTAAATAACTCCTCTGATTTGTCCACAACAGCAATGAATCTAGTATAGGTTAATTGAGGAGGCTCAAAACGTTGTTTAATTAATTTTCTAGCATTTTTATCTTTTGAATTGAATTGTTTGTGCAAATCTTCAACCTGTGATTTGTATTGGCCAAATTTTTCACTTTTCTGTGAAGATTTTTCAAGAATTTTTGGTTTTTTAATCTTGATTTGTGGTTTGGACTTATTTTCAATTTTCTTTTGAACGATTTTCCCTTCAGGGTTTGAATTTGTCAGCAAATGAATTCCACAACCCACTACAAACAGCGGTGCTGTAAAAATTACTCCTGCAAGAACAACTGCAAGGACATTCGGTGGATTGAACATGCAAGACACTACTACAATCAATAGAAATAGCAAAACTGAAATTGATTTGGTTTTTGAAAATGCATATGCTCCGGTTTTTTTGTTTTGCCAATAGAATAATAAATGCTTCAAGTCGGTAATTATCCCATAATCATTGTATTTCAATAAAATCTCTGATTTATTCTCACGACCTAATATTTTATGAAATCCTAATCCTAAAAGGAATGTAATCATCGCTAAAATTAAAGCGACTAAGATCATGCCCCCCACCAGTTGTGAAGAGAATGCTGTTAGGAAAAATACCACGAATACAGATACTGAAATTAATTTGGACTTTGATAAAACATATCCCCCATCATGCTCCCAATAGAGCAAATTATATTTAATTCCATCTTGATTAGGAGTTATTACTTCTCCAACCGGCCGAAATGAATTTGATTTGCAGTGCGGGCAAAAGTTTGATTTGTCTTCAACCCTTTCACCACATTGATTACATATTTTCATTGTTATTCCTCACAAAAATATCGGTTTAATCCGTTGATAGTTTGAATGAAGTTACTTAAAAACTTATGCATAAAAGGAAATATTTAATTGTTAATTGATATGATAACTTAATTCAAAGAATGAAATAAAATATCTTAAATCCACATAACTATCGGATTAGCATGATTGAGGTCAAAAATGGTAAAATATTGTAGAAAATGCGGTGTTGAACTTAAAGAAGAAGCCATATTCTGCCCTAATTGCGGTGAAAAGGCCATTGCACCAAATAAAAACTTTTTTGAAAAATTTAAAATTCCATTAATAATCGGAGGAATTATAATCATCACTTTAATCGCATTTGCCCTTTTGACTCCCCAAACCCAAATTGTTGAAGTAGATAATGTTGAATTTGAAATTCCTGCAGACTATGTAAGTGAACCTTCAAGGACTGAAGTCAGTTATGACGGCAATGTCAAATCAAGCGCCATGGGCTGGAGCAATGATGAAAGCTATATAGAAATCGGTATAACCAGAACACCGGGTTCGGGAATTAACGGTAATGAAGTTGCGGCAACTGTAGGCGGTTCTCCAACTAAAATGCTAGGCCATTCAGGATATTACCAAAAATACGACAATGAAGGCTATTCCTTTGTATTTGGAATGAAAGACAAGGTATGCATGATTTATGTATCCGACTATGATGCATTTAATGATATCAAGGTTCTTGATGAATAGTGAAAATATCGACAGCACTACAGCAAACCATTATTTAACAATCATATAAAGGCTTATTAAAATAGCCAACAAGATTACATTTAAAACTGTAAATACAATAAAATATCTGATTTTGAATTCATTATATTCGCGAACAATAATCTTATAAGATATAAGGTTTGCCATAGATGCTATGAGCGTTCCAAAACCTCCAATGTTAATTCCAACAATAATTGCTTCATAATTAGTGCTGAAACCGCTAAGTAGCATTGCCGCAGGCACATTCGAAATTACTTGAGATGCTATAATTCCCCACAAAACCTCATTTCCAATGATCCATTTTTTGAAAAACAAATTGAAAACCGAAATATTCTCCAAATTACCAATCAAGATAAAAAGAGCTATGAAAGTTAAAAGCAGGTAATAATCAACACCTAAAAAAACCCTTTTAACGAAATTTTTTTTATCTACTCCTATTTTGCTCATTTTAGGCAGTGAAATCTTGTCTTTTGGAACGAATAACATACATATTGCCAAAAATACAACAGATACAATTATATACGGTAGGAGCAATAAGAAAAATGACTCGAAAGGAATATTAGAGACGGTATACATTACGATATTGTGAGGAGCCCCAATAGGAAGGACCATACACCCTACATTTGCAGCGATTGTCTGTAAAGAAACTGTGATTATTGTTAAATCGATTCTGTCAACTTTTTTTAAAGCCAATATGGAAAATGGAACAAAAATAATCAATGAAACATCATTCGTGATGAAAATGGAACTTAAAAAGCAAGTAAAAACCAAAACTAAAATCAGCTCTCTTGCATTCCCAATTTTGACCAATAGCTTACGGACCAAAATCTCAAAAACAGCTAAATTTTTTAAAACCTCAACAACGACCATGATGACTAAAAGCAAGATGATCGTGTCCCAATTAATATAATTCAAATAGTTGATATTGGGATGGACAAAAAAGCAGGAAATAATGGCCAATATTAATGATACTGAAAAAATAATCTCTTCTTTAATGAAACTAAAACTCTTATCAATTAATTCAGCCATGGTATTTGTTTTATTTAAATTATTATAATAACTTAATCGGCATCCTCGTCAAGGGTTTCCAAAAGAAAGCTTACTGGCCTGAATCCATCATTGCAGGATATCATTGCGGACCTTTTGTTCTTCATCCAGCCGTCATAAAAATCGCTTGCCCCATTTGCTAAAGCTAGAACGAATGGTGAAAGACTTTCCCATGCACTATCACAGAAATTATCAGGTTTCAGCCACCCATTAGCTATGAAAACATCCCCCTCTTCGACATCACATTCATGCTCCAGCGGATTTTCATATTTCTCTATCAAATCATCGTGCCTGACTTTTCTCATGACGGTAATCTTTACCTTTTTCATAATAATGCCTCCAAATCACTTTTTTCATATCTGTTATGGCCTTTAAGACTCTTTTTATATTTCCAACATTTTATTGCATCATCCAATGACCTATTTTCATTGTCTTCAAAGAAATCTCTTATATACTGATTATATTGAAATTGCTTATCAATCTTAGTTTTTTCGCCTGAATTTTGAATCTCATAATATGCTTCAACGGCGTCCCTATAAGTTTTTTCAGGATTTGATTTTAACCATTTTTGGAATTTAACCTTAAATTTAAAACTGCTGCCGATTTCTTTTTCAAAAAATGCCCTCTTATCTTCACTGCATTTAAAATTATCACCTAATTTGGAATCCAGACTAATTTCAGATAAGTTATTGCTAGGATATTGCCTAATGGGATTCTCCTTTAACTCCTCACCGGTAGACAAATAGTGGATTATCCTATTTTCCAAATCTTCCTTGCTACCGCTTATTTTCAAACCTTCCAATCGGCAAAAATCCTTTAATTCTTCCTTTAAAAAATAATACTCCCTGAATTCGTCAGGACTTATATTTTTAGTTAATTTTGGCATGAAAATCTTTAAAATAAAAAAAGTAGAGGGTTTAACCTCTAGTCACGATGCTGACAATGTCACCATCTTTCAGTTCATAATCACTGGCTATGCGCATATGTGTCCTTGCATCTACTGCATGCATGAACTTATCACCAATATCTGTGTGAACAATGTAAGCCAATTCACGTGGAGTGGAGCCTTTTGGAACCAAAAATCCATCAGGCAATACATTTCCTTTTTGATCTGTGTATTTGTGTTCATCCTGAACAGGATAAACGACAATTCTATCCAACAAGTCAAAAATGCCGTAATTTAAAGCATCCTGAACACCAGTGCTGCCATATTTATCTAAAATATTTGTTTGAATATATTCTAAAGCTTTGATTTGATTTGGATTTAATTCATCACCTTTCAATATTTCGAAGTGGTCATCACCTGAAACATATGAAATCAAACCGGCTTCTGCCGCCCTTACAAGTGCGATTTCAGATTCAGCGGATGTTGGAATTACATTAGGATACTTTTCCTTGATTCTTTCTATATTGGCTGCAGATGTTGGCAAGTCTGCCTTATTTGCAATAATCATCATAGGTTTTGCAATATGTAAAATATTTCTAGTAAGCTCAATCAAATCTTCCTCTTCCCACTTGTTATAGTCCGGTTCGATAGTCCTTTTTGCTTCAATAATGTCCTCAATAGATATTCCTGTACCAGACAATTGGTCAAACAATACTTTTGAAATGTCCAGATGCTCAGCACCGACTTTTCTTATGAGCCTTACCCAATTTTTAGACAATATTCCATACATCCACATCACAATCTCGTTTTCCAAAAATTCCAAATCTTCAAGTGGATCATGGCTTCCAGCATCGACAGGGTTTCCTTCCAAATCTGTAGAACCAGAAGCGTCAATAACATTGATGAATACTTTAGCTTGCATTAAATCATCTAAAAACTTATTACCTAATCCTTTTCCTTCATGTGCTCCAGGAACTAATCCTGCAACATCTATTAATTCAATCGGAAGCAATCTTTTTCCATCAACACATATTGAATTGTGTGGATTGCATGTAACGCCCAGTTCTTTACATGGGCAATCTTTAATTACATGAGCAACAGCCTTATTTGCATCAATAGTTGTAAATGGATAATTAGCCATTTCTACACTAGATGCAGTTGCTGAATTGAAAAAAGATGATTTTCCAACATTCGGTTTTCCACAAACTGCAATTTGAAGCATAATAATCACTTAATACTTAATAACAACTAAATGTATGTTTTTAAAATTATAAATAGTTTCAGAATTAATTAATATTTAATGAAAGATGAAGATGTTGAAAGACCTCAGGCTATGAAAATCAGACAGGAAATTCAAGATGTGATGACCAATTCTCTTCCCGAAAAAAAGTTTGATGTTGAAGATATCGACTTGGTTGAAATAGACATTGAACTTGAGAATTTAGGTTGGAACTTTCACAATTTAAGGATTTTAAACCTGACCGATATCCATCTGGGCCAATGGATTAATCCGAAATACCTATCAGACCTTGTCGATTATGTAAATACCCTGAACATAGATTTGATAACATTAACAGGGGATTACTTCTCATATGTCATTGACGGGTATGAAAAATCATTGGAAGAATCGTTCAAGAAGCTGAATGCAAAATACGGAAAATTCGGAGTCCTGGGAAATCATGACCATTGGATGGATGCCAATAAAATCAGGAGAATATTTGAAAACGCGCATGTTACCGATTTGAGCAATGACGTCTGCACAATTAAAATAGGTGAAGAAAGATTGAATATCTGCGGTGTTGACAGCTCTACAGTGTGTGCGGATAATTTGGACAAGGTAATAGCCAAAATGCCAAAACATGTTCCAAGCATTTTGCTCGCCCATGAACCTGATTTTGCGGATGAATCTTCACAAACCAATCTGTTTGACCTTCAAATTTCTGGACACTCCCACGGAGGGCAATTCATAATCCCCAAATTTGAAACAACACCATTCAGAGGCCCTGATTCCAGAAGATATCCTGTTGGACTTTACAAGGTCAGGAATATGATTCAATATACAAGCAAGGGTCTCGGCACAAATTCGTTTAGAATAAGAATAAATTGTAAACCAGAAATTACAATAATAACATTAAAAACATCAAAAAAACAAAAGATTAAGATAGAATGATTAAAAATAGATTAATTTCATCACTTCGAACAATAATAACTACATTATTATTAGTTGCATCCAACATTATTGCAATATATATCCTAGATTACATCAGCGCCGATTTCACAGTCGGCCCATGGTACAATGCGATAATTATAGTAATAGCCGTAGCTATCGCAAATGCTGCGCTATGGCCAATATTCAGAAGATTCTTTATGAAATTAATCATATTCACTTTTGGGATAGGATCATTATTCATAAATTCGTTTATATTTTATATAGCATCACTTTTTGTTCCTGGAGTTTCAGCAGGCATCTATGGAGTTCTGCAATTTCCAATTGTAATGGCAATAGCTACAACTTTCACCACAAATATTACAAACACCAATTACTACGACAGCTATATCAAGAAGATACTGAAATATGCTCTGGAACAAAAAACCCCTTATAATAAAAGATATCCCGGATTGATAATGGTTGAAATAGACGGATTATCAATAAATACATTGAAAAAAGCCATTGAAAAAGGTGTGATGCCAAACATCAAAAAGTATCTTGATGAAAAAACACATACCCTGAAAGGATGGGAAACTAATCTGTCATCACAGACCGGAGCGAGCCAAGCGGGAATCCTGCATGGAAATAATAAGGACATTGTAGCGTATAGATGGGTTGAAAAAGAAAATGACAATAGAATTGTAGTTTCAGGAAAATTAAGCGATGCTCCCGAAATAGAAGAAAAAATCAGTGATGGGCACGGTTTGCTTGTTGATGGAATCAGCATTGCAAACATGTTTTCAGGAGACAGCAAAATCCCCACATTAACCTCATCCAAATTAGGAGGATTGAGCAAGTTATATAATAAGACATTGAACGCTACATTCTTGGATTCATATAACTTCCAAAGATTATTTATACTCTTTTTATGGGACATCATTCTTGAATTGAAATCCCAAATTGTTCATAGATTAAAAAATATAAAGCCTCGCCTTAGACGAACCATTGTTTATGCTGCAGTTAGAGCTGGAGCTAATGTGGCGCTTAGGGAAGTTACAACAGACGTCTTGACAAATGAAATATTGACTGGAAACATTGATACTGCGTATTCCACTTATATGGGCTACGATGAAATAGCTCACCATTCCGGAGTGCAGGACGAAGACGTCTGGGGCGCATTGAAAATGATAGACTCACAATTCTCAAAGATAACTTCCGCAATCGAAATGAGCGACAGAGACTACAAATTAGTGGTTTTATCTGACCACGGCCAATCAAACGGGGCAACATTCAAGCAAAGATATGGAATTTCATTAGGAAACTATGTAAGACGATTCCTTCCTGACGATTTGAAAATGTTTGGAAATGCTTATAATATTGACCACTTCAGAGATGCAGTTATTCCAGAAAATAAACAAATAAGAACCCTTAAAAACAGATTTGGAGATATACATGACGATTTGTTTGAAGAGGGAGAACCTCTGCAAAACATTAGGGAAGAACTTAGAAACAAAAAGCCAAAAATTATTTTTGAGAATAAAACATATGTCAATTTGCGTAAAAGATACACAAATAGCTTAGATTATATCAAAGGTTACGAAACAGTTGAACACAGCGCTAAAAAGGCAGAAGATTCTGAACTTATCGTTTTGGGATCTGGAAACCTTGGCTTGATTTATTTGACCCAATGGAAACAACGCCTAAGCTATGAAGAACTAGTATTGCTGTTTCCAGATTTAATTCCTGGCCTTGTTAACCATCCTGGAATCGGATTTATCCTTGTAAACTCTATGACAAACGGAGGAATGGTGATAGGCAAGGATGGAATCTATTACTTGGAAAGCGACAAAATTGTAGGTGAAAACCCTCTTGAAGGTTTTGGAAAAAATGCTGCCAGACACTTAAAGCATCAAAATTCATTTAAAAATATGCCAGATATTCTTGTAAACAGTTTTTATGATGAAATAAATGATGAGGTATGTGCTTTTGAGGAATTGATTGGTTCCCACGGAGGACTTGGAGGAGACCAGACAAAGCCGTTTATATTATACCCTTCAGAATGGAAAGACCCTGGAGAACTGGTGGGTGCACCATCCATCTATAAATTCCTAAAACATGAACTAGAAGATTTAAAGTCTTGAAAGCCAATAATCAAAAATTTCAGAAATGTTTTCGTCAAAGCTGATTGTCTTATCGATATTTTCAGGAATTGCCTCCGCATGACTACGGTTCAATCTAATCAATGTTGCGTTAGGACAATTATAAGTCATCTGCTCAAAGGGATATCTTATAATGACTGGAGTGTTGAATCCGACACCCAATTCCAGAAATACTATGTTTTTATTTTCATCGACATGCTCCAGAAATCTAGAATAATTATCATGCATCTCATGCCATTTTTCATCCTCAACGAAGAAATTATCTTTTCTTAAGTTTAAATCCATTTCTCCACCGCAAACTGGACAAATTGGAACCAATTCAGTTGGAATTTTACAGTCTTCAGTTTTTTCCAACCATTCAAAAACCTGGTCATAATTCTGATATAACTTATTGTGGCAAGCTTTTTCGCATTGCAACAGCCCATAATCCCCTTGAGTGGCAAATATTCGCTCGTCTTCAAAACCGTTAATCCAGAATTGGGATTCAACATTGGTTGTGAGGACAAAATAATCCTTATTTTCCACTAATTTCAATAACTTCTGATAAAGATCTGTTTTGCCGACATCAAACCGGTTTGCAAAAATATGCCTTGCCCAATATGCCCATTTTTCTTCTGAAGTTTCAAAAGGGTAAAATCCTGAAGAGTACATGTCAGTGAAATGATATTTTTCAATGAAATCTTCAAAATACCTTTCAAATCTTTCACCAACATATTCTATTCCTGCAGCTGCAGAAAATCCTGCACCTGCACCAATGATTATGTAATCAGCATCATCAATAGCTTTTATCGCTTTATCCAATCTTAAAACAAATTTATCCATTACTTTTCACCAAACAATAACTTCTTATAGGTCAAATAACTGTTGTTCGAAAATACATTGAAAACGATGCATTTCAATGTAGTTTCATTTGAATTCAAATAATCTGTGACTGTATCGATGGCAATTTCTGCAGCAAGTTCTTGAGGAAAATTGAATACACCTGTTGAAATGGAACAAAATGCAATGGATTCCAATTTGTTAGAATCAGCAATGTCCAAACAGGACTTATAGCAACTCGCCAATTTTTTGCAATCATCATCAGAAGGCAAAGTCCCTTGAGGAATTGCAGGCCCTACGGTATGAATTACATGTTTGGAAGGTAAATTGTAAGCTCCTGTAATTTTTGCCTGTCCTATTTCCTCATCCGCACCCTGTGTTTTCATTATGGCATTGCATTCCTCCCTCAGTTGAATGCCCGCTGCAGAATGGATTGCATTATCTATGCAGTTATGCATTGGAATAAAGCAACCCAATAATTTGGAATTGGCTGCATTTACTATTGCATCGACTTTTAAAGTTGTAATATCGCCCTGCCATAAAGCAATTTTTCCCTTAACTTCATCAATGTCACTTAAAGATGTTAATTTTTTATTCAATGTTTCACTGGTCAAATATTCGTCCTGAATATTTAAAAATTCGTCAGATACCTCACCCGGCATTCTGATGTTCATTAAAGAGCGGAACAATACTTTTTTGTCATGGAAATTATCGGGAATTTCGATTAAATCATCACGCTCATCAATCAAGTATTTAATTAAAAAATCTAATTGTTCCTGACTGTTAATTTAAATCCCTCCGATAATAATTATAATATCAATCTAACTATTTAAATGATTTAGTAACTAAAAAGGAACCTTGTTACTTGAAAGTAACCATAAGAAAATATTTTTAAGGATACAAATAGAACTATTATTATGGATACAGAGAAAATTGTTTGCCCAGTTGACAGGACACTTAATCTGATTAACAAAAAATGGAGCATACAAATCATCAGAGATATGTTCTTTGGTAAAAAACGTTTCAAGGAGTTTAAGGAAGATAAGCCCGATTTAAGCAATAAGGTATTATCCAATTGTTTAAAAGAATTGGAAGAAAACGGATTGATTAGGAAAGAGGTTCTGAACACAACCCCTGTCACTACAGAATACTATCTTACTGAATATGGAAAATCCATGAACAAAATCGTTTATGAGCTTGCAATGTTTACTCTGAAAAATGAAAATGCATACACAGACGAAATTCGCGATAACTTAAAAGACACATTTAGACAAACTTTAGAGATTGATGATTAAAATGACCGGAAAAATTTATATTGTTGGAATTGGACCTGGTTCAAGCGAATATTTAACAAAAAAAGCTGTTGATACCGTTAAAGCCAGTGATTATACCGTGGGAAGTACACGCGCTATCGAATTATTCGATGATGTCAACAACAAAATCGCATTCAACGTTAAGGAATTGCTTGACAAACTCGAAGAGGGAGTTCAACTGGCCTGTGAAGGAAATAGCGTTTCAATATTATCAACAGGAGATCCTGGCTTTTCAGGAGTATTGAACACAGTTTTAAGGATTTCATCCGAAAAGGGATTTGACAAGGGAAACATTGAAGTGATACCTGGAATCAGTTCCCTTCAGCTTGCTGCCGCAAAGAACCATATCCAATGGGACAATGCAAACGTTATGACATTCCACGGCCGAGAGAATATTGAAGACATTATGCCTGTCATCAACAATGGAAAAACAACCATTGCACTTCCTTCAAGAAAAGTAAAGGACATGGCTCAATTTTTACTGGACAATGGTGTTGAAGAGACAAGGAAAGTTGTGGTCTGTGAACGCCTAAGTTATCCTGACGAAAGAATTGTTGCATCCACTTTAAAGAAAATTGCAGACAGTGAATTTACTTATATGTGTATTATGATAATATACTAGGACAATTAGGTTTAAAAATTCATTTTAATAAATATTTACTATTTAAATTTAAAATTAAAGAATATATAAACCGATTATCATAGTTTAATTGTTAATTTGATGAAAAAATTAACAGAAGGTTAATACTATGAATCGGAAAATAAACACCATATGTTTCATTTTCTTATTTTTCTTTTTAATCTGTGCAGTATCTGCAGCGGAATGTGAAAATGAAACCCAAAAAACCATTTATCGGGCATGCACTGATGAAAATCAGGACATATGCCAGGCCCCCAACGAATATGTGAAACTTGAAAGTGAAAGCTTAAAGACTAATGAAGTAATAACGGCTACACAAAAAGCAACAAAACAGAAAGTCGTTCTAAATGCCCCCAATGTAAACATGTACTACAAAGACGGACATAAATTCAGCGTTACTTTGAAAGATGAAAGCAAAAAAGCCATCAGCAAAGCTAAAGTAAAAATTTCGATTAATGGAGCTACTTATAACAAGATAACCGACTCAAAAGGGACTGCTTCGATTAATCTGAATTTGAAAAGTGGAAATTATATTGTCCTCACTACCTTTGAAGGGGATGGAAAATATGCAAAACAAAGTGAGAAAAGCACTGTAAACATCAAAAGCACCATAAAATGCTATGATCTTACAAAATTTTATAAGAATCCAAAGGAATATTCATCCAAATTCTATGATACAAAAGGGAATCTATTGAAAAACACCGCAGTCAAATTTAAATTGAACGGCAAGACATATTCTGCAAAAACAGATAATCTGGGTGTTGCCAAACTAAAAATTAATTTGAAACCTGGATCCTACAGGATATCCTCAATTAATCCAAAAACAGCAGAAACCATCATAAAAACAATCACCATCAATTCCTTGATTAAAACAACTGATTTGACAATGACCTATAAAGACAAAAGCAAATTTAACGTGAAAATCCTTAACTGTTACGGCAAGCCGTCTCCCAATAAGAAAATCACCATAAAGGTAAATAAAAAAACATATGCCAAAACGACCGATAAAAACGGAATGGCAAGTTTGTCGATTGATTTGGAAGCTGGAACATACACTATAACAACAGAATTCGACGGACTTAAGAAAACAAATAAGATAACTGTAAAACCGTTGATAAAACACAGCCTGTTCAGCCACATAACCTTGATTCCCAGTTATGTCAACGTTTCGAACCAATATGTCTTTCATAATTCCGCGTATGTGGTAAAAACAGGGCCAAATGGAATAATCAGAATGCCAAAAAATGAGATATTCACAATTCTGATTAACGGAAAGGAATACATGTTTTCACGTTCAGCTATTTCCGGCATTGATACAAGAATTATCGGGTCAGAAAGTCATTTGGTGCCTTTTGATGGAAGTGAAATCACAAGTGACATTGACAAATCGAAATTGAAAGGGACCGGCATCATCATTTCAGCAAGCCCCGATTTTACAGAAATCGAGTACAGAAATACATGTAAGAACAATACTGAAATGTTTGGAGCCTATGCAGACAAAGGATTTGAAAACAGCGAAACAATCACCTATGTGCAAAATGACAAAATCAAAGCCAAAATAAACTTCTATACCGTGAATTATGATGAATATGGCATCAAATACAATCTGGCCAAGCTGTATGGAAAAAATCTCAGAGAATATTATTACAAAAGTTATGATGACCTGACAAATAACCAGAGCAATTTAATAAAATTTGCAAATACATGGCAGCCCGTAACACTGAGCTATTTTGGAAAATATATTGTGGGTTATCCGTCAAGGGAAGACATCATAACCAAATTTGTAATTGATGGAGAAGAAGAGCTTGAAAAATGTGAAACAATAAGCTATGGACTTGGAGAAAAATACCGGTACACTTTCGGCTTTGAAGTCCTGCAAAGCTATGCGATAATCAATGAAAAGATTACTACGAAAATCGTTGAAAATTGGCTTTCGGCAGGCCCGGGTTACCTCAATAAATTTGGAGTGATGAACGTTTACGGAATGTTCATGGCATCCCTTGAGACTGCATGGATTGCAGACAAGCTGGCCAACAATTACACCAAGGAATATGATGTGGAATGGAGACGGGACAAAAGTTTGACAATACTTGGCGGAATAAATCTAGATGATACATACCTACATGTTTTGAATTCGGATATGGGAATGGTAGTCAAAGGAAATGAAAAGAACGTTGCATTATTCAGGTTAATAAATTCCTTAAACCTACCAAACATTGAAGACTATTCACTTTCCTTGGTTGCAAAAAGATTCCTACACAACGCTTCAAATTCTCAAGCCAATGTGTTTTCATCAATAGCTAATGGCAATTACAGCATTACCCAGTTCAGTGACTTAATATATCTATTTGGTGAAAATAACAGCGCTATTATCCTGAATACTACAAGTGGAGTATGCAATGTAGTTTTATCCCATAATGATGCGGTTTATAAAGGATCTCAAATTGCAACATCAGAAGATTGCTGCGGAGTGACAATCATACCCAAGGACATCCTTGCGGGAATAAGGGAAACCATAAAAATTACATCACCAGGATTATACCAACTGACCGACAAATTGAACAAGATTCATCCCGTGAGCGTTTTGGCTCAAAAAGCCCTTAGCTTCATATTGAGCAAGACATTGACTGGTGCATCATCAGCCGCAATCGGATTATATACTGCGATGATTTTAATACAGGATGGAGGCGTCAAATACAGGGATGGAATGATAGATGAAAAGGACTGGCATTCGGCAATGGACACATATACATTCACTCGCCCAGGATATCTGCAGGGAAAGAAAGTATACAACATTCCAAATGAAAATGGAGGATACGACTATCTTGAAGTCAAAATAAACGATGACTTGACCCTGGACAGGAATAATGTAACATATATTTGTAGTGGAAAAACAAAACACTTAAGCAAGGAGGAGACATACCAATACTTCTGCGAAGACTATTGGA
>NZ_CAMVEE010000018.1 GCF_947166415.1 uncultured Methanobrevibacter sp.
TTAAGCCCCCTTACATTTTAATTTTGCCTTTGAATTTAGCATAAACAGCATAATCAATATAAGTCTTTTTGTCAATGATATCCTGTGTTTTTGGAGCTAAATCTCTTCTTTCTTCAATTTCATCTTTTACAGTAATTGTGAATCCATCACTTCCTGCACCGGATCCGTATGAAACAACAAATATTTTGTCTCCAGGTTCTGCAACATCCAGGATATTGGACAATGCAAGAGGTACGGCACCGGAATAGGTATTTCCAATATTAGGAGTGAGCAATCCTTGCTTGATTTGCTCTGATGAGAAACCTAATTTTTTACCTGCCCTCAAGTAAAACTTACCGTTAGGCTGATGGAAACAAGCATAATCATAATCTTCAGGTTTTGAGCCGGTTTCTTCAAACAGCATTTTTGCTGCGCTTAAAACATGCTTGAAGTAAGCAGGTTCTCCTGTGAAACGTCCGCCGTGAGACGGATAGTTCTGGCCTTCTCTTCTGTAAAAGTCAGGAGTGTCTGTTGTAAAACTGACGGTTGTATCGATATCAGCTATTGTATTTTCCTTACCGATAATGTAAGCAGCACCACCGGCGGATGCAGTGTATTCAAGCGCATCTCCAGGGGCTCCCTGAGAAGTATCGGCACCTATAGCCAATGCATATTCAACCATTCCAGAATCGACAAGTCCCATAGACATTTGAATGCCCGCAGTTCCTGCCTTACATGCGAATTCCAAATCCGCAGCAGTTAACTTAGGAGTTGCGCAAACTGCTTCAGCTACAATGGAAGCTGTTGGCTTAACTGCATAAGGGTGTGATTCTGAACCTACATAAACAGCACCAATCTTACTTGGGTCAATTTGAGCTCTTGCTAGAGCGTATCTAGCAGCGGTTACTGCAATAGTTGCAGTATCTTCATCAGCAGAAGGAACGGATTTTTCATTAACGATTAATCCTCTTGATAAAGCTACAGGGTTATCCCCCCACACTTTAGCGATTTCCTCTACCTTTATTCTATATGATGGCACATATGCCCCATATCCTACTATTCCTACCATTAAATCACCTTAAATTTAAATATTTAAAGACATTAAAAATTAATTTAATTGCATATATTCTATTTTTATTATTATATAAAATTAACTAAAAAATAGCTATTTATTAAACAAAACAAGAATTTTAAAAAAAGTATTTTTCAAAAATGCAGTCGCCGGGATTCGAACCCGGGTTGTAGGCTTGGAAGGCCCAAGTAATAACCAGACTATACCACGACTGCATAAAAAATGCGGCGTCCGGGATTTGAACCCGGGTCTCTAACGTGGCAGGCTAGAGTCTTAACCAGGCTGGACTAACACCGCATGAAAACTAACAACAAATAAACTTATGTTTTAATGATATATAAAGGTTTGCATTATTTACCGATTATTTGTTTTATAATCAATTTATCTTCCTGATCAACCGTTTTAATCAAAAGAATGACTGCAAAGTAAACAATGATTGAAACAGGCATTGCAATCCACATGTTTAAGTTAAAGAAGTATAAAACAATACCTAAAACACCTGATGCGAAACAAATTTTTATAAGATCATATATTAAATGCTTATCTGGAAGCTGACCAATCTTTTTAATCATATACAACTCTAAAACTAAAATCAGAATTTCACTTAATACTGTTGCAATTGAAGCTCCATAAACGGAATATTTTGGAATCAATATCAAATTTAAAACAACGTTAAATATAGCAGCCAATGAATAGATTTTAGTTACTGAATACTCTTTATGTGATGCATTAAGAATTAATGTACATGCCCCATTAATAAATAAGAAACATACAGTCCAAATCAAAATTTTTATTACTCCTCCAGCTTCTATATACTGAGCACCATAGATTCCAATTATATCATAACCATATATGCAAGTAAATACAGCTATAGGTATTGTAACTAAAGACAAATATTTTATAGATTTTACAAAACTTAAATTCAATAAATCTTTTTCGTCCTTGAACAACTTACTCATAACAGGGAAAATCACTGCTGTATAAATTGTATAAAACAGAGATAACACACTTATTAATTTATATGCAGAGTTATAAAGACCTGTAGCATATGTGGTTGAAAACTGAGTAATCATCACAATATCAATAGAATAGTAAATTGTATAGAACAGACTGGATAGTGCAAAAGGAATCCCTGCCTTGAGCAATACTTTGTAAAATGAAAAGTCAAAAGCCAATTTAGGTTTAATGATATGTCTGCGCAATGCAAATAAAGCATAAGCCAATGCAGCAAGATTTGCTAAAATATAGGCAAATGTAATTCCTAACAATCCCCAATTTGTATAAATAACTGTTAGAATAAAAACAAAAGTTAATCCATTCAACACAATATTTGTAATAGCTTGAAACTTGATTTGTTCATGTGCCTGAAATGATGAAAAAATAACATCATGAAATGACTTGATTAAAAATTCAAAAGCATACAAAAGACATATGCCAATAACATACCTATTCCATCCAAGTAGTGTCACTACAACAAATACAACGAATAAATAAAAAATCGCTAAAAATATCTTTAGACCCAATGTATTATTCAGATATTTAGCTTCGTTTTCAACATCCGTTGAAATCGCCCTTACAAGATAATTAAATATACCAAAGCTAGCAAAAACACCTAACAAAGTTGAAATGGACACTGCAGCCCCAAAAATACCGTAATCTGATGGTCCCAAATATCTTGCCATCAATACTGTCCAAATAAATGCAAGTACACTGGTAAGGACTTGAGAAATCATCAACCAGCTCATATTTGCAAATATCGTTTTAACTTTACTAGCCATAGTTAAACCTTAAATCTTAATTGCAGTAACACAAATCCAATCGTTTTCATCATTTATATAAGCTTTGAAATCTTTAAAGCCTGTCTTTTCCAATGATTCTTTCAATACCTCTTCGGAGTAGATTTTCATGTCAAGCAGTTCGACCAAATCATCGTATTTTTCCATCTCGCCTTCCCTATAGACTGCTTCATTACAGAAAAACACCATTCCTCCTTTTTTAAGAACTCTATTTACTTCTTCCAGGTCATTGATAAAGTCAGGCCAGAAATATATTGTTTCAAATCCTGTTACAATATCAAATGTCTCATCATAAAACGGCATGTCTGAAACGGAACCCTGCAAAACATTGACGATTCCCTTATCAATGGCATCTTTATTCAGCTCAATTGATTTTTCAACGCTTACTTCTGAGTAATCGATACCGACAACTCTTCCGTTTTCAGATATCTGCTCAACAAATCTTTCAATGTTTCTTCCTCCGCCACAGCCGATGTCGAGAATCTTAGAGTCTTCATTTATTTCAAAATGACTTACTCCCCATTGAGCCATTGACTCATGGGACTTGTTCATTCTATCCAGAATCTTGTGGCCAAGCTCGCCAACAGGCTTTCTGGCGTTTTTAATCAGTTCCTTATCTTCCATATTATGGCCAGTATTTACCTTTTCACTCATAATATCACTATTTTTTCATTCCTTTACGTGTCTTAATAGCTTGTCCAGTTTGGAATTCCTTAATTTCACATGCCCCAAGCAATGCCTTACCATAGGCCAGGAGCTTGTCTTCCTCATTTACTATTAAAACCTCATCATTTGATCTTATATCATCATCACAGTCAACGACAAACTTGCAGAATACGCTTTTTCCATCAAGAGCAAAAGGCTCTGAATCCTTATTGACGACAACCCTATTTTGAGGATACGGCATTGCATTGTGAAGCCTTTTTGCACCTTCTTTTGATAGAACCAAAAAGGAATCTGATGCCCTCATATTTACTAAAAGCACTTTGCCGTCATAGATATGTCTTATCTTTCCGGTTTTCTTACTTTTTTCTATATTAATGTTTCCTTTAAATAACGCTTCACCGGCTCCAACGCCGAACTGGTAATCCGCAATAGCTTTAACCTTTTTGATGTCATCTTTTTGATATCTGATTTCATCTGAAGAGATGCATTTATTGTATAATCCAATTTGCAAGTCTTTAATTACTCTTGAATGAATCAATACCTGTTCATAGTATTCAACAAATTCTGAGATGAAATCCTCCACAAATTCAATGCTGTCAACATCACGAGTTTTTGGAGCGTCATTTTGGCTTAATGGGTAAACCTCATCAATTTCCAATGGAATCAAACCGAAAGGAATATCCAAAACCATGAAGTCTGTGTTGTCCAAATCGATTTCCTGTTCCGCTCCGTAAATGTAAAATTCCCCAAGCTTTCCTGAAATGAATTTGGAGTACGGCTTTCTTGTTGGGGGCAAAATAATCAAATCTCGTTTTTTAGGCATTTCACGTAATTTCTGCATGTGCCTTAAGACTTCAGACCTGCACAGGGATTCAGGACCTGTATAGAAAAACGCTGACTTTTTGCTTCTCGGGTCATATTTTTCCAAAACTTGTGAATAGTTTCCAAGCTGCCTTACTGCTTCAAGAAGTGCAGGATGAGCTCTGCATCGCTCTTCGACAAGTTCCATCAAACTTCCTTCATAGATTGCCTGTCTGATTAATCTTAACTCTGCAAATGAAACATGCAGGTTGTGTTGAGCAATCAAATCTCTTCTCTGCTCTTTCGGCATTGCCCTTAACTCATCAGGAGTGTATTTGCAGCACACTTCACATGAACACGGCATCTCCTGCAGGTTTTCCAGTTTGTAGGTTCCTCTTGTTGATAAAAGCCTGTCATCTTCAGCATACAATATGTAAGCTGCAGAATCGAACAAATCACAGCCCATTGCAACACATAACGCAAATATCATAGGGTGTCCTGCACCCATCAAATGGCGAGCTGTGCTGTCCGGCAATTCCTTCATGGAATTCATTACAACATCAACCAAATCCTTGTAGTGATATGACTCCATCAAAGGAACGACTGCACCAATCGGATACAAATCCGCATCCAGCTTTGAAAGTTCACGTGCACACTCTCTTCTCAAATCGAGAAATGTTGACCCCTGAACAACTGAATTCAGAAGCATTTCCATATTCTGGTCTTTTTTATATTCAACTGCTTCACGAGCCCTTTCAAGGGTGATTTCCAAATCGCTTTCAGCTTTCTCACGTTCAACAAAAGGAGCGGTAGGAATGTCAAGGCTTGTTCCGATGTCTGTATTGATTAATTCCTGAAACTCAATGACCTCCTTGTTTGTAATTTCCACATCACCATAGACTGAAAGCTGAAATGAACCTGAATCCGTCATGATTGGACCATCGAAATGAATCAATTCATGTAAACCCTTTTCAACAGCTTCCTTTTTTAAATCGTCATCTTTATAAATTAGATATGCATTAGTAATTACAATATCCGCACCATATTTAGCTACGTCGATTGCTTGTTTGCGCGGATGAATAACGGGCATCAATGCTGGTGTTTTTACATTTCCATGCTTGGTTTTTAAAACGCCAACCCTACCCATATTATCTTTAGCTTTAATTTCAAACATTTATTTTACCTACAAACTTTAATTAAATTAACTTTAATTTAAAAATTATATAAATTTTACTTATTTTATAAATAATAATTAAAAAACTTATGAATTAAACTATTTAAAATATAAAATTAATTTATTCTTAAAAAATAATATTTTAAACTCATTTAAGTAGAAAATAAACAATTAATTAATTTTTAAATATTTACAATATTTTATAAAATATAAACCTTATATAATTATTTGATACAATGAGTTATGAAAATGATGCAAGAATAATAAATGATGATGTCTTTGACCTAATCAACTCATGTTTCGATGAGGAAAGAAGTAGTCGAAATAATGAAGGAAGGGTCAATTTTTTTAATACTTATAATGAATACTTTGTTTTAACAGATGACGGATCTTATTCTATTAATTCTAAGGAAATAAACAATAAAATTGAAACGCTCCATACATCTACAGGAGCAATAAGTGAGTCATTTGAGAAGTTTATCAAACCAATGAAGTTTGACTACACAAAAGATATTGCCATTCTGGACATCTGCGCAGGAATGGGGTACAATTCATCAGCCGCTATTGATGACTTTTTAAAGAAGGAATCCAATTCAAATTTAAAGATAGATATGGTGGAAATATCTCATGCCACACTTGCATGTGGTCTTTTGGTTCCATCACCAATCAAGGCTCATGATATAACCAAAAAAGCCATTGAAGAGGAACTTATTCGTCAAGACTATGCAACATTAAGTTTGGAGGAATGTGAAATTCCGGAAAACATCGATATCGATGTCTATATCGAGGATGCACGCCAAACCGTACAGAAACTGGAAGACAATACATACAATGCGATATTTCTTGATCCGTTTTCACAGAACATGGCTCCAGAACTGTTTTCACTTGATTTCTTCAAGGAGTTCCGGAGAGTCATAAAGGATGACGGCATCGTTGCAACCTACACTTCAGCAGCTCCAATCAGGGCGGCATTTATCGAAGCAGGATTTTTTATCGGCCAAGGCCCTATTTTCGGTAGAAAGCAAGGCGGAACACTCGCAAGTCCAAATCCATTGATGCTAGATACTGCCCTTCCGAAAAATGATGAGATACGAATTGCATTGTCCGATGTTGGAATTCCGTTCAGGGATCCTAATCTAAACAATACAAGCGAATACATCCTTGATGCAAGGACAGAAGAAAGACATGATGCCCGCCACAACACAAAAATATCATCAGCCGTTAAAACACCAATATTTTTAGCCAGTGAAATGGATGATGAAAAGCTGAAAAGGCGTGTTGAACGTAATCTGAAAAAAATGAATATACCATCAACAACATCTCCTGAAGCTTATTATATCGTTGAGTGTGAAAATGACTACACAAAAAAACAGGACGCTGAAAACAACTCAACAAATAGAATTCTGGAAATGTCTAAAAGATTAAAAAAAGTAAAATCTGGAAATTATGGATGTACATAATTTCCGCTTTTCAATGTATATGCATCTGCTTTTGTCGAATGGATAGGATCTGATACCGGAGTTAAATCTCCTCCACTATCACCACGATTTTGTCCAAATATGGACCAATCACAGTCACAGTCGGCACAGAAAATTCCTCCTTCAGCAGAAGAACCTTCATGATGGCCTGTTGCAGGGAAAACACCAACATTAGTATATTCGTTTCCTGCCCAGAAAATGCTCCAGTAAAGATTATGTCCGCCACAGTAAGGACATTCCCTTATGAATTCTCTCTGATAGAATGTATATCCATACACATATTCTTCACCCATACCTGAAGGTCTTCCGATAGCCAGTATAGTATACCCATCACTGGAAATACCATATTTATTATATCTCATACCTTTACTATCTTTCAAAGTATGGATTTTGGTAGTCTTAGTGAATCCGGTAGTCAAATCTGTGATTACTACAGTATGATCACCATATTTCAGGTTTATTGGCACAGATGCTGTACCATATACATTGGTACTGGTTGTGTATGTCTTATCGTCAATCTTGATTTGCACTTTAGCATGACTTGCACGTTCACCCTCTAAATCTAAAAGGTCAACATAATACCTGCTGGAAATGCCTTGCCTGGTATACATGTCACCTGCCAGGATTGTCTGTGAGCAGACAATGATTTTTGCAGCACCTGAACATCCAGTATACGGATCAACAACCTTTAATGCATGGGTGCCTTTAGCCAATTTATATTTAAGGGTTGCAACACCTTTATCGTTTGTTTTAATGGTGAATGTTTTCCCATTTAAATGAATTTCAACATTTTGGTCTTTTATTAGATTTTCATTTTTGTAAAGGGTCACCTTAAAGGAAGATGTTTGGCCGGAAGGTGCATAAGAAGTTTTGGTAAAGTATATTGTGCGGAACACTTTTACAGTTTTTGTCACTTTTTCACCAGTAACCGGATTTGCGATATTGACTTTGTAAGTACCCGGATTCAATCCTATGCCCATATATGCTACCCCATTAGCATTGGTCTTTTTAGTATAAGTCTTTCCATTGATTATGAAATTGACATTATGATTAGCTAAGAGCTTATTTGACTTATCATAAAAGGTAGCTGGCAAACTTTTACTGCTTTTATAATGTTTGCTTAAGTCCTCAGACACAATAGATGAATGTATATCGATTTTATTCAGGACTTTATAACCTGTAGGATGAACAGAATATACTGAATGAGTCCCAAGGCTTAAATCAGATACGCTGAAAGATGCGACACCATTACTATTTGTTTTTGCTGAACGTTCCTTTCCGTCAACTATGAATCTGACAGCAGCATTGTTCAATGGTACACTTTTACCAATGAATTTTGCTGAAAAAGCAGCGTTTGATTTGTAAGATGCAACAAGATCCTTTGCTATTATTGGAACTAAAACATTGACTTTGTTAGTTGTTTCAACTCCACAGCAGTAGGCAGAAATAATATAAAAACCAGTGTTTATATTAAGCTGAATAGATGCCTTACCACTAGAATCTGTTACTCTTTTGTAAGTAGCACCATTAATTTTAATAGCGACAGTTTTACCGCTTAAAGGTTTTGAATCCTTAAGCAAGGTTACCTCATAACCGGAACCGTCCTTGTAATACATTTTTACATCTTTACCACTGATTGAATAAACAGGAGTGGCAGATAATATTTCATTAACATCTCCGTTATTAACGGATAATACATCATCACTAACGTTATCATCGTTAGTGGCTGATAACACATCACTAGCGTTATCGCTATTGCCGGATGAAACCTCTTGGGAGATTGAATCTTCACTAACTGAAGACAACTCTTCATTTGAAATTACTTCAATTGAATTCGAAGGAGGCTCATCCTCCACATCACTAACTGTCAAGTCGTCACTTGAATTTGTTTCAACTGCAGCAACTGCAGAAACGGACAACATGAAAATTAGAGTTATTAAAAATAAAATTTTCTTATTAAACATAACGTTAACCCCATTTAACATTTTGTTCTCACTTAATCATATTACTCTTTTTCTATAAAAAGCTTTTTATTATCTAAAAAAGCATAAATAAGTCCGATTTATAAAAATTAAGCCAAAATATGTTTATAAATAATATAAAAAGATTAAACTAATTGAAATTTAGATTAAAAGACAATATCCTATTAAAACCCAATTCATAAAAATTAACTAAAATGAATAAATAGCTTAAAGGTCCACAACGATTAAGATTAAAAAATAATTAATAATCATGATTAAAATGATAAAATACAAATTATAAAATATTTAATCAAAAAAACAATAAATTTAATATTTATAATTAAAAATTAAAGCTTAAATAATAAAAAAAGAGTAAGGTTTGAAAAAACCCTATTCCACTGTTACACATTTAGCTAAATTCTTAGGCTTGTCAGGGTCATGACCCTTTTCAAGAGTGATGTAATATGCTATCAGTTGCAGAGGTACAATATATACCAGAGGTGCAATGATTTCCTTAACATCACCGTTGATTGCAATCACATCATTTGCTTTAGCTTTCAATGATTCATCATCAGCTGATCCTATAGCCAATACATAGGCTCCACGAGATTTGACCTCTTCCAAATTACTCATTGTTTTCTTGTAATTGTCTCCAGGAGGAATTACAACAACAACTGGAATTCCTTCATCAATCAAAGCCAAAGGACCATGTTTCAGCTCACCTGCAGCATATCCTTCACCATGGATGTATGTAATTTCCTTGAGTTTGAGCGCACCTTCAAGTGCTGTCGGATAGGAATATCCTCTTCCAAGATAGAAGAAGTCATCTGCAAAGTTGTATCTTTTTGAAATGTCTTTAATGTATTCAACATCTTGCAAAGCTTCATCAATGAAATCAGGAACCTTTTCAAGCTCTTTAAGCAATTCCGCATTTTTGGAAATCAATACTGAGAACAGATAAATTGCAGTAAGCTGTGCAACATAGGTTTTTGTTGCTGCAACCCCAATTTCGGGACCTGCTTGGGTTTGAATTACATACTGGGCCCTTCTTGTTATTGATGAACCAGCCACATTAACTATTCCTAAAGTTTTGGAAGTTTCATTAGCCACATCCAATGCCTTAAGTGAATCTGCAGTTTCACCGGATTGTGATATGAATATCACCAAAGTCTTATCGTTTAATGTATTTGCGGAATATTTGAACTCTGAAGCAAGAATAACATCTGTTGGAATTCCCGCTAAGGATTCAATTAAGTATTTTCCGGTTAATGAAGCGTGATAAGATGTTCCGCAGGATACAAAGCATATCCTTTGGATATCCTCAATGTCATCAATGATTTCCTGAATATTTTCTTTTTGGGTTAATGTATTTCTGACTGCGGTTGCCTGTTCATTTATCTCTTTTATCATGAAATGGTCATATCCTTCCTTTTCAGCCATTTCTGGTGTCCAGGTGATAGTGTCGATTTCCTTGTTTACAACATTATCGAATTCATCATGAACAACAACTCCATCTTTATCCAAAATAACAATTTCCCCTCTTTCAGGATATATTATATCACGAGCATATTTTAAGATAGCCGGAGAATCTGATGCTAAGTAATATCCATCTTCTCCAAGCCCTACAATCAATGGAGAATCTTTACGGGTTGCAACAATTTTATCAGGTTCTTTTTTAGAAATAGCTGCAATTGCATATGCTCCTTCAAGAATATCGATTGTTTTTCTGACTGCATGTTCAAGATCGAATTTTTCATCCATGAATTTCTGAATCAAATGAGGAATGACCTCTGTATCAGTATCTGACTTGAAAACATGTCCTTCAAGAATTAGTTTTTCCTTGATTTCCAGATAATTTTCAATGATACCATTGTGAACAACAGCAATACTGGTATCTTCATCAACATGAGGGTGTGAATTCAATTTTGAAGGATCCCCATGTGTTGCCCAACGCACGTGTGCGATTCCGAAGTTTCCAGGCATATCCTTGAGGTCCAATTTTTTATCTACCTCTATAATCTTTCCTGCATCCTTTTTAATATGTATCTTATCATTGTCAAATGTGGCCAAACCAATTGAATCATATCCTCTGTATTCTAATTTAGAAATACAATCGAAAAGGATTGGTGCCACATCATCATCGTTTTTTAAAATGCAACCAACAATTCCACACATCTAATCACCTTTGATAATCGTAAATATCTTTATAGAGATTTACAACATCTCCAATTATTAAAATAGCCGGAGTGTTAATTTTCTTATCTGAAATATCAGCTAATGTTCCAAATACAAGATTTTCATCAGGCAATGTTCCGCTTTCAACGACACAAACAGGGGTGTCGGCCGGACGATATTTCATGATTTCAGTTGTATTTTCCTTGATATTTCCTATTCCCATTAAAATAATTAATGTATCAGCAGTATAGTCCCAATGCACTTGACTTTCAGGTTTTGTCGGATCTTCGTGGCCAGTGACAATAGTAACGGATGTTGCTACTGCCCTGTGGGTTACAGGTAGTCCTAGGGAAGTTGGTGCTCCAATAGCTGAAGTTACACCTGGAATTACTTCAAATTTGATATCATGTTCCATTAAAGCCAATATCTCTTCTCCTCCACGACCGAATACAAAAGGGTCTCCTCCTTTCAGTCTAACTACATTTTCATGACATTTGGCCTGATTGATGATTAACTCATTGATTTCATCTTGAGTTTTATAATGTTCTCCTGCTTTTTTACCGACATATATTCTTTCTGCATCTTCAGGAGCATGTGCCAATATTTCTTCATTAGCCAAATAATCATATAAAACAACATCAGCTTTATTCAATGCTTTTACTGCCTTAAGAGTTATTAAATCAGCATCTCCAGGTCCTGCACCAATTAAATAAACTACCATTTTATCACTTTATAAAAATCCTTTGAAAAAGTTTAAACCGTCATCTGAACCGAACAATTCTTCACAAGCCCTTTCAGGGTGAGGCATCATAGCGCAAACAAGGCCAGATTCATCACAAACGCTTGTAATTGCTTCCATAGAACCGTTAGGATTTTTACCTTCAAATTGTAAAACAATCTGGTCTTGGTCTTTCAATAAATCAATGTCTTCTGTATAAAACCTTCCTTCAGCATGTGCGATAGGAAGCTTGATTGTTTGATTAGTTTTAAACGCTTTGGTAAATGGAGTCCTGTTTGTGGCTACTTTCAATTCAACCCATTCGCAGTTGAATTTAGGATATTCATTGGTGATGAAAATTCCTGGAACAAGTCCTATTTCACCTAAGATTTGAGCTCCATTACAGATACCTAAAACCGGTTTTTCCTCTTTAACCAATTCTTTAATTCCATCAATAACAGGAGTGATTGAAGCCATTGCTCCTGCCCTTAAGTAATCTCCATAAGAAAATCCACCAGGAATGACAATACCGTCATAGTCAGTTAAGTTTTCTTCGCTCCACCATACGTATTCCGGTTCAAGACCTGCCAATTCGCAGGCTTTGGCAACATCCCTATCACAGTTAGTTCCCGGAAATCTAATTACACCGATTTTCATTTTCTACACCTATTTACCGCATGCCATATTCTGTGGAATAACATTTATTTTGTAATCATGGATTACAGGATTACAAAGTAATCTTTCGCACATGTCTACAACATTTTCCCTTATGACTTCTCTGTCTTCACCTTCAATTTGGAATTTGATGATTTCAACAGTTTTTACGTTTTGTACTTCGTAACCGAGCAAATCTAGAGATCTTTCGATTGTTGTAGCTTCAGGGTTTAACATACCACTTTTAAGGGAGATTTTTACTTCAATATCAAATAACATCTAAAACACACCTAAAAATCAAATTTTTCATCATCTGGAATAACTCTATTGTAAACTTCAACATAAGCGTTCATGACTTCATTATCTTTGCCTTTTCTGAACAGTTCCTTATCTAGCATGTCTAAGGTTTCGCTGTCCCATAATCTGCATCCGTCTGGAGATATTTCATCACCCAAAAGGATTTTTCCGTCTTTATCCTTACCGAATTCGACTTTGAAATCAACCAAGATTATTCCTGCATCAGCGAAGAACTTGGTTAAAACTTCATTGATTTTCAATGCCTTTTCGATTAAAATGTCGACTTCTTCCTGGGTAGCTATGCCCAATGCTTGGATAAGAGAAAAGTTAAGCATAGGATCATGATAGTCGTCATCCTTATAATCCATTTCAACAACCGGAGGCTCTAATCTGATACCTTCCTGAATCGGGTATTTTCTAACCAGACTTCCTGTTGCTATGTTTCTAACAATGACTTCGATTGGAATCATTTCAAGTTTTTTTGCAATCATGACATTAGGTTCCGGTAAATCAACGAATTGGGTTTCAATGCCGTTTTCTTCCAATACTTTAAATATTTTTGATGAAATTATGGCATTGTAGGAACCTTTCTTGTCCATTACCTCTTTTCTTGCACCGTCTCCCGCAGTCATATCGTCCCTAAACTCGATTATGACTTCGTCATCGTTATCTGTAGTGAATACACTTTTTACTTTTCCAGAATTAATTAACTCTTTTTTGTTCATGATATCAACAAAACTATTAAATTAGTATATTATAATTTTTAGTTTAAATATTATATAAAAGTAGTTAATCTTTTAATATGCAGTTAAAATTAATTTAAAAAAATAAGAAAAAAAGTAGTTATAAACCGTTGATGTATTTGACATCATCGCTGGTTTGGCCGAATTTCATCCCATTCAAAGAACCATTTGGCAGTTCTGACATCACTATGAGAGGATATTCTTCATTTGGCTTAATAAACAGCTGATGAACAACATTCTGACGTGTTTTAACCACTATTTCATATGAATCATCATTGACTTTTAAATTCCCGTCCAAAAAGACCTTATTGAATGTCTGGTCCAAAAGATATTCAGGAAATTCCTCGTCAATGTTAAAATGATCCAATAACTCGCTAAAAATCATTTAATTTCATTCCATGCTTGGAAGTTTGCTTTTGTCGGAGTCGAATGTGGAACCTATAAGCTCACCGGTGTCCTTATCATATTGGCGAATGTTTCCATCATCATAGGTTACTTCACGATATGTTAGGCCTGGTTCCTGACCGCTTTCTACCATTTTTTCGCTGACAACATTTCCAACTTTTTCAACAACAGATCCTCCGCTGCTTCCAGAGCCTTCAGAAGAAGATACGCCTGTTATTTTCTCTTTGATTTTGTTGATAACATGACCAAACTGGGAACTGTCATCGACATCCATGTTCATTACGGCGAATGCGGCTGCACCCCCTATAACCAATAATGCCACTATTAAGGCAATTATTATTGTTAAAATGCTTTCCATATTATCACCTCATCTAAGTTTTTCTAATTAAAATTAATCATTCTCATAAAAATACTTTTCTATATATATGAAAAAAAATAATATATACTATACATGAATATGAAAAATGCCACAATAATACTCATATTTTTATTATGCATATTGGGACTGATTATTGGAGTCTACTGCACCGAATCCAGCGAGAGCGTTAACGATGCGAATGAATATGAAAGTACAGTCCATGTGGAACAGAACGGAACCATAACCATCCATGTTGAAAAAAAAGATAATCCTGGGAATTCTTTAGTGAACTTTTTACATGAAAAAATAAAAAAATAGAAAAAAGAATTTAAACTCTTTCTTCGATATTGTCCCAATCAGGGTTTTTAGCAGGCAATATTGTGAATATCAAAGTTGCAATCAGCAAAATAGCCGCTACAATAACAGTGAATATCAACTGATCGGATGTTGAAGTCTTTATAACATCAATCATTCCACCAATCCATACAATTGCAATGAAAATCGGAAGAACGAATTTGACAATCACAAGCCACCATTTGCCCAATTTGATTGTTTTACTTCTTGAATTTAAGAAGTCTATTAGTCTTTCTGCCTTGAATATCCAAGCAAATATGATACACTCAAGAATTACACCTAAAAGCAATGCAATTTGGTTAATGAAAGTATCAACATATCCTAGTACTGCCCCTCCGTATGCAGTCGCATAAATCATTGAGAGAACCGCACCAACAATAATTAGAATAGTCATTGTTTTGGATCTTGAATGACCAAACTTGTTTTGAATTGAAAATGATAAAGGCTCAATTGTTGATAAGATACTTGTAAGTCCTGCAAGATAAACTGTCAGGAAGAACAATGGTCCTAAAACGTAAGCCCACTGACCCAATACATTAAATACTGTAGGATATACAACAAATACAAGACCTGTTCCCTGAGTTACAAGGTCAGCCACTGCAGTTCCTGACTGAAGTGACATATAACCTAAAATTGAAAATACACCGAGCGCTGCAAAGTTTTCAAAAATTGAATTTGCAAGGGCGATTGAAATGGTGTTTGTAATCAAATCCGCATCATCTCTTGTATAGCTGGCATAGGTAAATGCAATTGACATTCCCAAACTCAGCGAGAACACGATTTGTCCAAAAGCAGCCATCCATATTTCAAAATGTGTTAAAAGTGACCAATCAGGGTTGAATAACTCTGCCAGTCCAATTGAAGCACCAGGCAAAGTTAAGGAGAACCCTACAATAATAATCATGATAATAAATAATGCTGGCACCAAAATTTTAGATACTTTTCCAAGACCTTCCTCAAGGTCCCTGTGTGAAATAAACCAAATGATTACCCAACCGATAAGCATTGCAACGGCAATGACTGGAATAAACTGGAGTAAACCTGACATGGATTCTGAAGAGTGTAAAAGGGTGGTTGCAAAGAATGTGTCCGGATTTGCTCCCCAACCTTTAGTGAAGCTCAAAAACATGTAAATTCCATCCCAGCCCAGAATAGCTGAGTAATAAATCATAATCATAAATACAGCAACCGGCAAAAGCCAGCCTAAAAATTCCCAATTGGAGTGAATCTTTCTAATCGCCTTTGGAAAAGAAGATTTAAAATTATATCCCACACCATACTCCAAAATCAAAAATGGAATTCCCATCAAAAGAATAGCCACGATATATGGGATGTAAAATGCTCCCCCTCCGTTGGAGTAAAGTACGTAAGGATATCTCCAAATGTTTCCAAGTCCAACAGCAGAACCAATCATTGCAAGGATGAATGAAAGGTTGCTGCCCCATTCGTTTTTATCTGCCATAATTTCTAATTTCCTATAATATTATGTCAATTATTTTTGTTAATCACATAATAAATAAGTTTAGATAAATGAAAAAAGATAAAAAAAATATTATTAAAAAAAAAATGAAGAAACAATCAAAATATTAAAACAGAACACTTGAAAATATTGTGAATATCCTCAATATCTTCCAAAATCGAGGTTTTCTGTGATGTGATTATACCTATCCTCTTCGGGAGGCAATTGCATATAATCACCATAAAGACTTTTTAGGATATTGTCATAACCTTTAGGAATGTTAACTTCAATATCTTCAAATTTGATTTTAATTGTATCCTTAAAATCTTCCTTAAGAAATATTTGAGGATACTCTTCTGCGGTTGCAGATATATCGAATACGCATTTAGCATTTTCGTCCTTAAACTTATCTAAAAACTTCAAGCATCTTTTATAGATTGTAAATGGTTTAACCTTAAGTAAATTTAAAATGTAATAACCTGTATAGGTTATCAGCTTTGTAACTAATGGCAAATCGTCCAGTTTAATTTTAGACATAATTAACAGTTTATTATATAAAAAAGCTCGTTTAAGTTGATAATTCCTTTTAAGATTATTGTCACTCAAATCATCCAAAACAAAAATATCCATATTAATTCCCACATGGAAATTGACTTGGCTAACCCAATTTTCTTCAAAACGAGTGTCTTTAATCATTAATTTAGAAAGGGTGTGAAAATAATCCTCTTCGGTTTCATTAGTCAGTAATTCATATTTTTCATTTGGAGATGAGATGAAAACCTTTTTAAATTTTTCATAATCCTCCCTAAACATTATAACATCCAAATCATCATCCCATGGAATAAAACCATTATGTCTAACAGCACCCAATAAAGATCCGGCATACATATAATAAGTTAAGTCATTTTCTTCACAAATTTTGATAAAATCCTTTAAAATCATCAATTCGAGACTTTGCAAATGTTTTAAAGTTTTTTCATCATATTCAGTGTATTTCAATTTATCACACAAATTATTGTTTTAAGAATTCCATGAAGTTTTCTTTGTTTTCTAATGCTGTAGTGGTTGGTCTTCCTAAATCTTCACGAGCACCAATGGAACACATTATCTCAATAAAGCAAAGCTCATTTAAAGATTTGGCCTTTTCAAGTTCAATGTCCAAATCTTTGAAATTATCAACGGAAACCGCATAAGAATAACCGCAGGCATCAGCTATTTTAATCAAATCCATATTTGTTGCAACGGTAGGCATTCCTCCAACAGTCTCGTGAGCACCATTGTTAATGACAATATGTACCAGATTTTTTGGGTTATTACTACCTACAACAGCCATGGACCCCATATGCATCAATACGGACCCATCACCATCTATACACCAAACTTTCTTATCAGGCTTGTTTATAGCAACCCCTAAAGCTATAGAAGAAGTATGACCCATAGAACCAACAGTCAAAAAGTCATATTTATGGCTTTGATTTGAATTGGCCCTAATTTCAAAAAGTTCTCTACTAGCTTTTCCTGTAGTTGAAATAATTGGGTCTTCACCTGTTACATTAACGATGTGTTCAATGATTTCTTCACGAACCATATCATTATCATTTTCATATTTCACTTTAACATCATAAGATAATGCATTTTTACGAATGATGAAAGCGACATTCTTGCCTGCTGCAAGAACCTTTTTATAGTTTTCCATAACTGTTTCAAGCTCTTCAACAGTGGTGTCTGTGCCTATGACAAAATTTTCAATATCCATTAAATCCAGCAGTTTGCAGGTTATTTCACCCTGATAAATGTGCTGAGGTTCATCATGAACTCCAGGCTCTCCACGCCAGCCGATTACAAAAATAGCTGGAATGGCATAAACTTGGTCATTCAAAAGTGATGCGACAGGATTAATGATATTTCCTTCACCACTGTTTTGCATATAAATGACTGGAACTTTACCGGTTGCTAAATGATATCCTGCAGCAAGAGCTGTACAGCTACCTTCGTTAGCGGCAATTATGTGGTGATTTTCATCAATCCCATATGTATTCATTAAATAATTACATAATGCTTTCAGTTGTGAATCAGGAACACCTGTATAAAAATCACAACCTAAAACATTAACAAAATCTTCAACATTCATTTTAATTCCTTATTTATTTAATTGTGGAGTAATAATTTTTTCAATTAAAAAGTCTGCAGTTTTTTCAATGTCGTCGTATTTAACTTCTTTAGGAAGGTCTTCTCCAAAAGCTTCTTTTACTTTTCTGATTAAGTCATCTGTATAAATTAATGTAGCATCTTTAATGTCTTCCACACCATCTAAAGCCAATGATTCGCGGTTTGCCTTATCCATTTCCTCAAAGGAGAACACTGATTCATCAATCCATGATGAAATTTCATCATCCTTATATCCGAAAATTACAGGATATCCTCCGATGTTGCCGAATACTCCTGGAGAGAATACTTTTTGGTCTTCACCAGTACGGATTGCATCAATGACTGCACTAATAATACGATAATTACTTGAAGCATTCATCATGTTTCTTTTTTGGTCAACAGGCATACTGATGGAACATGCTTTGAAAATATCATCATGAGGAAGGTCTTTCTCTTCACCTTTATAGTAGACTTTAAGAGGTAACTCCACACCTTCAGTTTGACCTTCTTTACTTATGCAAACATCATGGAAATGTGCTGCTGCAAAATTAAAATCGACATTCCAAAAATCATCAACGCCTAACATATCCGCTACAGCAAATTTCATTCTTGGAATCAAGTGATTCAAGTTTCCGCTTCCGAAATCAGGATATGCTTTTCCTGCGCTTTTAAGCCAAGGAATGACCGCATCAGAATAGGAAGTGTTAATGACAACTGCGTTAGTGTCTGCTTTGTCACAGGCTTCCATAATATTTTTAGTGAATTTGATTGATAATGGAGTCCAGATTCCATATGCTCTAACATTATTCCAGGATATGCTTCCATATTTAAGGCCAGGATAAGCCCTACTGGAATTGACAATGAAATCAGGATTATATTTTGATATTGCTTTTTCAATGGAATCAATATCATTTAAATCCACTCCAGATTCAACGATAATCTGTGATTTGTTAACTTCACGGATAAGTCCTGCAACTCTTACGATATTTACATCAGATTGCATTTTTTCAGCATTTCTTCCAACAACAACTAATTTTATTGCAGGGTCATTTTTACTGACTAAAAAATCTAATAAATAGGTACCTACGCTACCTAAACCAATTATCATTATTGTAATTTCATCATCTTTTACATGTTTTTCAACTATTTTTAATCTTTCATCTAAAGTTTTCATTATTCTCCACTCCAATAATTTTTAATAAGTTTATAATCTTCACGAGTATTGCAGTTTACCCAATGCTTCAATCCAATAATATCAACATCAGAGTCATCATCCAACAAATCAAAATATTTTTGTATTATTCCTAAGTTAGTGTCTTCAATGAGATTTTCCTTAAAGTTGTCATTTGCGATTTTGAGTAGATTCATGTCTTTAAATTTCCAAACTTGACCTGAATTGAAAATAGCTTTGAATGGTTCACCAATACTTAACATGCCATGGCTGGTGCTGAATAGATAATGGTACTCATCATTTTCATTTTGATATAAAACAACAGCCTTATTTGAATAAATTGGATTAAAATTATATGTTAAAACATTTTTATTTGAATTTACCACATTTGAGAATGAGTCATCATCAATATCCAAGTCTCCTTCAACAAAAAGGATTTCATCAATATCGCCGAAACTGTTGAATGACACATTAATTCCAAGATACAAGCTATAACCAGAACTCAAATCACTGAAATGATCATTTTCAATGAGTAAAATCTTTTCTTGTAAATTCTGAGGAATATGTTCGTCGATATAGCTGATTAAATCTTGGTATTTGTATCCGCCAACAATCACGATTCTATCTGCGAAATCGGATTTTTTAACCATCTTGTAAATTAGAGTATCTTCAGGGTTTTCTTCATAATATAAGCATTTCAAGATTTTTTCTTCTTCGGGGATTCCTTCATTAAACCTGCTAGAAACTCCTGCTACAGTAATGATTACGATTTTCAAATTTATTCACCTGAATTAGTGTAATTTTCAACACATTCATCTAATCCTTTATCCAAATCCATTATTGGCTTCCAATTAGTTCTTGTTCTAATTTTTTCAGTTGATAATAATCTTCTCTCAGGATCAGATTCACGATAACCTTCAAATTTGATGACAGGCTCATCAATGCCCATTTTTTTAGCAATCAATTTTGTTAAATCAATGATTGATATCTCCTCATCGGTTGCAACATTATAAATTGTACCGTCCAATGCTGAATCTGTTTTAGCCAATGCCAATACAGCACTGCAGCTATCATAATTATGTAGGAAAGTCCTGCAGTTCTTTTTGGAGTTTTCCAATAAAGTCACTTCACCATCATTTATGAAACTGTTAATAATATGTGGAATGATATGTTTCGGCAATTTTTCGTTTTTACTGTAAACATTAGCAAAACGGATGGAACAGCCTTTGATTTTACCGTTATCCACCGCATCCTTCATGAAAAATTCAGTTAAAAGTTTTCCGGTGGCGTAACTTGTTCTTTGGCTATGTTCTGCATCGGCCATAGTAATGTAATCAGATTCTTTTACTCCCCCATCCTCATTCCAGGAATTCATGGAATAGATTTCAGAAGTGGAACAGTTAATGTATTTTTCAGCTCCAACTTCAATAGCTTGAGTTAAAAAATCATTCATACTGACTACATTGGTTTCATAAGTCTCATAAACATTGTAAAAGTGTTCTGTGTGAACGACAGCTGCACAATTAATGTAAATGACTTCATCAAAATCCTCTTTAAGGCTTAAAACTAATGATTTGATAGCATCCATTTGCTCTTTCTTGTTTAAATCATATTCATGGAACTCAAAGCGTTCATCATCCAAACAATCCTTTACTGTATCGATTGATGAAGCATAAAAATTATCAAAACCTATTACATATACTTCGTCTTGGTCCTGATTTAAAAGCTGGCGAACCAACTCGTTACCAGTCATTCCTGTTACACCACTAATAATATACAATATTTTCATATAAATCCCCTTTAAATACCATTTTCTAATCGTTTTCTATAAAAATCATCAACACTGCCATCAAATAAATCCATAGCATCATATTTTGGATATTTGACAGCCCTCAATTCAACGTTCATCAGATCTGTGTCCAAAATTGCATATTGTGCATTTGGATTATGGTTTCTAGGCTGTCCCACAGAACCTGGATTAATAAATAAAACTGATTTTTTGTTTCTCATTTCAGGATTATCAACTTCATAAAACTTTTGAAAAACATGAGGATAATGAGAATGGCCTGATAAAACAATATCATAATCCCTGTAATCCCCATTGAGATTATCCGGAAAAATCGCCTTCCAATAATTGTCATTCAATGAACCATGTATGGCCAATACCTTTTTTCCGTCCAAATCAAATTCATATTTCCCTTCATGATCTAATTCATTATTCAAATAATTCCTAGAATTATCATTCAACTGGGAAAATGTAAATTTTGCAGATTCCACTCCCCTTTCAGAGGAAAAGAAATTAAAATCTTCGGTTAAAATAGCTCTTTCATGATTCCCCCAGATATTACATATTATTTTAGAAGATAAATTCTTCTCAATGTATTCAACCACTTCATTTGATTGCATACCATAATCTATTAAGTCACCTAAAAGAATTAAAGAGGAAATTTCATTATTATCTATATCACCAATTACCTCTTCCAAAGCAAATAGATTTCCATGAATATCTGATAAAATCGCATATTTTGACATTTAACCACTATAATTCATCGATTAATGTAATAATATCTTTAATGGACAATAATTCTTCATCAATTTCATGTGCTCTGTGATATTTCAATATGCTTTTTGCGGCATTTTGCATTGCCGGGAATGCTGCCCTTAACAATTGATTTGCATAAATCACAATATTGACGCCATGTTGAATAAGTTCCTCTTCAGTGATAGTATTAAATGAAGATGGCACTACAACAATTGGAGTTTCTTTATCTTCAGCTCTGAACTTATCGCAGAATTCCAATATTTCATCAGGTTCTTTTCTTCTGCTGTGAATCATTATTCCATCAGCACCTGCATCCCTAAACGCGAATGCCCTTTTAAGTGCATCTTCCATACCTTGTTCAAGAATTAAACTTTCAATTCTTGCTATAATCATGAAATCATCAGATAATTGGGCGTTTTTGCCTGCAGCGATTTTTTCACAGAAATGTTCAATATCATCCTGAGTTTGTTCCACTTCAGTACCGAATAATGAATTTTTCTTTAATCCCACTTTATCTTCGATAATTACTGCTGAAACTCCCATTCTTTCAAGGGATCTGACAGTGTAAACAAAATGTTCTGCAATACCCCCTGTATCTCCATCAAAAATAATCGGTTTGGTTGTAACTTCCATGATATCGTTGATTGTCCTGAATCTAGAAGTCATATCAACTAATTCAATATCAGGCTTTCCTTTTTCAGTACTGTCACATAAACTTGATATCCACATTGCATCAAATTGGTCAATATGATTTTCATCGGCAACAACAGTTTTTTCAGCGATTAAACCTGTTAATCCGCTGTGAACCTCAATTGTTTTAACAATAGGAATCATATCCAATAACTTTCTTAACCTTCCCCTCCTAAGTTCCGGCATTGAAAGCTGCTCTTTCATTTGCCTATCAATTTTTTGAATCTTTTCATTGAAAGTATAAGGAACTTCTATTAGCTCTCCACCGTATTTATCAAGATTGTCAACGATATTTTTCCTGATGACTTTCATAGAATCTTCGGACCAGTTGTTTCCATGAATAATGTAATCTGGTTTAAGTTCACGAACAACATCATCATACATTATTTTATATTGAACAATGACCTCTTTAACATCAGGGATTTCTTTAACTAAATCCATACGTTCTTTGGTTGTTTTTAATGGGAATCTATTATATTTTACCATTTCTGAATCACAAAGAACTCCAACGACGACATCACCATATTTTTTAGCTTCATTGATTAAATTAAGATGTCCTTCATGGATTACATCAGTACAAAAACAAGTATATACAATCGGATTATCAGCTTTCATAAAATTACCTTTAATTATTAAAATTACATAATATAGTATATTATAAGTTTTAAAAAAAGAAATATTTAAAAATTTCCAACACAAAAATAAAAATAACTTAATAAAATAATTAATGGGAAAAAACTATGTTTAAATCAAAAAGATATGATGATGAAACATTGAAACATTTACAACAAGTTCAAATGAAAATCTTCAAATATTTCCTTGAAATTTGTGAAGAAAATGATTTAACTTATTTTATTTATGGGGGTAGTTTGCTTGGAACTATCAGACATAAAGGATTCATACCATGGGACGATGACATTGATGTAATCATGTTTAGAAAAGAGTATGATAAGCTAAATGAAATTTTAAAGAACAATTTAGATGAAAAATATAATTTTATCAATGTTTTAAATGAAGAAACATATCATTATACCTGGGCAAGATTAACCTTAAAGAACACCCTTTTCAAAGAATGGTGGGGCGATCAGGTAGATTACACTCCAAACATATTCATTGACATATTTATTTTAGACAATATTCCCAACAACAGAATTAAAAGATTTTTCCATATGAAAACAAGTTTCATCCTTAATCAGTTGACAATGTATGCTTATCTCAAATATGATAATTTTTCTACTTTAAAAAAGATTTTCCAACAATCCATATATTATCTATTAAAAATACTACCAACAAAACCGTCAACTATTAAAAGAAAATGTGTGGAAACATATGAAAAATACAAAAATGAAGATTGTGAGCAGGTTTGTGATTTTCCAGCGATATGTCAAATGCCAGTATACGATAAAAAAGATTGGTTACCTGCTAAAAAAGCAAAATTTGAAGATATTGAAGTGAACATCCCAAATAATTATGATAAAGTTCTAACAAGAACATATGGAAACTACATGGAGTTGCCACCTGAAGAATCTAGATTCCGTCCAGCTCCTGATGAAATTGATTTTGGAGAGTACTAAATAAAATAATAGGTGAAAAAATGACATTAAATATTGGTGTTGTCGGTGCAGGTGCTATGGGAACTGCGATTTCCCAATCAATAGCTGAAAATGCAAATAAATTATTCTTATATGCTAGGAAAAAAGAAGTTTCTGAAGAAATTAACACTAAACATTACAATTCACAATATTATCCTAATCTAAAATTAAAAGAGAATATAATAGGCATAAACGATTTCAGTAAATTAAATGAAGTGGACATTGTTTTTTTATGCATTCCATCCTCTACTGTTCGTGAAGTAACTTCTGAATTAAAAGAAATAATATCAGAAGAATGTATAGTAGTTACAACTGCAAAAGGAATGGAATCTAAAACAAATAAGCGTATGACTGAAGTGATAGAAGAAATTATCGAAAGACCCGCTGTTGCATTATCCGGGCCAAACATTGCTTCTGAAATGGCTAAAAATTTATCCACCGCAACAACTATCGCATGTTCTGATGAAAACTACCTGAAAAAAGTTAAAAAAGCATTAGAAACTAAAAAATTCAAAGTAAACGCCAATACAGATGTTGTTGGAACTGAATATTGTGGAATCCTCAAAAATATTCTTGCAATCAGCCAAGGAATATGTGAAGGCTTGGACATTAACGATAATGCGAGATTTGCTTTATTTACCAAAAGTTATTCTGAAACAAAAGAAATTATAGAAAAATTGGGTGGAAAAAGAGATACTGTCGATGATTACTGTGGATTCGGAGATATCATCACTGCATCTACCCTATCAGTAAGTAGAAATCATACCCTAGGAGTATTATACGGACAAGGAATCGTCATCGATGAGCAATCTTCCGGAATATTATTCGAAGGGAAAAATACTGCAGTTATATTGAAAAACCTTTGTGAAAAGAACAACATTAAAAGTCTAACCGCGGATTTTGTTTATGATGTAATTGTGGAGAAAAATAATCCAAAATTGGCATTTAATAAGTTTTGGGATGGGTTATGAATGATATTTGCAGCAATGCTTGCAGGTGGAATTGGAACTAGAATGGGGTTAAATAAGCCAAAACAGTTTGAAATTGTTGGTGATAAACCAATTCTTGCTCATTCAATAGGAAACTTTTTAGAAGTTGAAGAAATTGATAAGATTATTGTTTCATCCCCTAAAGAATACATTGATACTACAAAGGAATTAGTTGAAAAATATTTTGAAAACAATTCCAGAATAGTTGTTATTCAAGGTGGAAAAACCAGAAATGATACTATATTAAATTCCATTGATTACGTCAAATCTAATTTTAATGATGAAGATCCGATTTTGATAACCCATGATGCTGCTAGAATATTCGCAAGCCCTGCTTTAATTGAAAAAAGTATTGTAAATGTGATAAATCATGACGCAGCAAGTCCTGTGATTCCTGCAATTGATGTGATATTTGAAAGCAAAAAAGAAGGAAAATTAACCGATATTCCACTTCGTGAAAATCTAGTGCATTCACAAACTCCCCAAAGTTTCAAAATTAATAAATTTCTAGAAATTTATAAAGATTTGACTGAAGATGAGATTGCTAAATTAGATGAAGCGATGATGCTCTTCTTTTTAAGAGATGGAGATGTGAAATTGTTTGAAGGGGAATCATCAAATTTCAAGATTACCAGAAATATTGATTTAAAAATTGCTGAAGCATATTTAAAAGAGAATTAAATAATTACTCTTATTTAAATTCATCATTAATTTTTTTTAATTCATAAATAGCATTTTCAAAAGCATTTTTCATTTCTTCATTAGATTTGAAAAAACTAGAATTGTATTCTGAATAGCCATGCATTTCAAGATTAATAGGAATATCCATATAATTTTCACCATACCATCTTTTAAGTAATTCTTCAGATTTATTTGGGCATTTCAAATAGTATCCTTCAAATTTTTGAGTTTTAACCGGGAAAAATATATTTTTATCATATACTCCTAAATCATCATCAGATGCATCAATACCTTCACCAATGAAGTTTGTTTCATCTAAAGTTAAACCTAATTTATCAAAACGCACATTAAATTCTTTATCAAAATTAAAATCATTTTCAGCAAAAGAATTTCTGAATAAAATTTTACTAGCACTATAATATTTTTTATAATGATTTACAGAATCTTCTTTAATAAAATCATGGGGAAAAATATCTAATCTAACCATAGGTTTTAACCAGCCGATTTGTAAAAATAATGATTTACATATTCTAGGTAAAAAAGGATTATCAATATCCGTTAATTTACCCGGTGCCTTATTATAATCATAAAAATAAACATCATGCCCCAAATCTTCGTCATAAAGAGTTTTAACACTTTCAAAATAGTTCTCTTTAAAAGTAAGTAATTTTGTCAAACCAATATTTTCTTTTAAAATAATGTGATTATTAATTTCATATGGTAATACTTCAATTAATTTATCATAATCTTTTCTCATCATTATAATATCGCAATCATCATCCCATGGAATAAATCCCTCATGACGAATTGCACCTAATAAAGTCCCATAAGCTAAAAAATATTCCAAGTTATATTTATTACAAATATTATCAATAAACCTCAATAATTCAACATATAATAATTGTATATTTCTTAAAGTACCCTCAATTTTTATATCAGATGATTTAAACAAATAATTTACAGTATAACGAGATGTTGATGCTGGTTTTTTTTCCATGTGTAATGTTTTAACTAATTTCTTACAAAAAATTATAAAATTTTCTGAATAACGAATTTTTTTTGGTAATTTATAATACAATTCATCAAAATTCATAATATTCCCCTATCAAATGAAATATAACTTATTTTTAAAGGCATTAATAATTATTTTCTTTTTAATTGTTAAATTTTCTTATGAAAATCCAATAATATATATTTAAAGATAAATCAAAATAGTAATAATGAAAACCAAAGAAAGAATATTTTACTACGATTTCCTGAGGGCTTTTGCAATCATTGCAGTTATTATCTGCCATATCATGATTTTCTTCGGCCCTGCAACTACACTGGCAGAAAAAATATTCCAACTTACAATACATGATATTGGAAGGATGGGCGTTCCTATCTTTTTAATGATCAGCGGTGCTCTTCTTTTAACCAAAGACTATGATTTGAAAACATTTCTAAAAAAGAGATTTGCCAGAATCATTTATCCGTTCATATTTTGGATGATTCTGATACTTTTAACAATCCATTTATACGGTGGAAACAGCAAATACCTCTGGAACATATTCATAGGTAACCAGTCAGTTACCTGGTACTTCTGGACTTTAATCGGAATTTATCTCTTCATTCCACTCATCAGGTCATTCATCAAGGACCATGGCGATGAGGGTCTGAAATATTTCCTCGTAATCTGGTTTATAACAATTATCCTGAACACTTTCCACTCATATCCGCTATGGCCGTTTTTCGATTTAAACCTGTTTGCAGGATATGTCGGCTATCCGATTTTGGGATATTATCTCAACACCAGAGAATTTTCACTTTCAAATAGGAAAGTCTCACTAATTGCACTTGCAGTTACCGTAATATCCATGATTGCCTATGTCATATTTACATATCATACCAACCTTTCAACATTGACAATAACTTATCTTAATGTCCCAATGGTATTTTTAGCAAGCGGAATGTTCATGTTCGCTAAACACTTTGACGGCCTGAATTCAATCAATTCAAAAATCAAAGATGGAATTACCTCAATCAGCGTATGCAGCTACGGAATGTATTTCTCACATGTTATCGTTCTTAAATGGATTACCGCATACAACCCTCATTCCGATTTGATGGTTCCGGTATTCCTCATATTGACAGTGTTCCTGTCATGGCTGCCTGTTTACGTAATGAGCAAAATCCCATACCTGAAGAAAGTTTCAGGGGGTCTGATTTGAAATAAATCCTAATGATTGCAGTCAAATAATTTTTAAAATTTGTATAGTGTATTGTACATAGTTTTAAATATTACTTGCGAGTTATTACTTTTATGAAAAAAAAGCTAATACTTGCAATTATTGCAGTCCTTATTATCTTTGCTGCATTGTTTGCATTCACAAATAATGGTTCATCCGGCGCCACAGAGGTTAGCGTTGACGCCAATGCGCTGGAAGATAGGGGAAACCTTGTTGTTGACTCTAAAAGTTTAGATGAAAATAAAGGATTATATCATACTGCCGCAGCAGACACCAATGCAATTCTCGTTAAGAATGGTGGTGCATTGAAATTAGCCGATTCCATTTTAAACAAAACAGGTGATACTGCCACAAGCGGCGATGATGCTGATTTTTATGGAGTAAATTCCGCTGTTTTAGTTAACACCAACGGAACTTTGGACATTTCAAACGTTGAAATCAATACAAACTCCAAAGGATCAAACGGTATCTTTGTAACCAATGCCGAATCTTCAGGAAACAGCTCTTCCGGAGATGCTCAAGGTGGCGAGGGAGGACAACCTCCAGAAGCTACAGGCAACGGCGGAGGAGAAGGAGGACAGCCTCCTGAAATGCTTGAAGGTTCAGGTGAAGGTGGACAAGCCTCTGGTGGAAACGGCGGAGGACCTGGTGAAACCACCGTTTCAGGAACAACCGAAGCAAACATCAAAAACGTGAAAATCACAACCCATTCCGACAAATCAAGAGGATTGGATGCTACCTACAATGGCCTGATCAATGCTGAAAACGTGATAATCAATACCGACGGTCAAAGCTGTGCTGCACTAGCAACAGACAGGGGAGACGGACAGGTACACGTTAAAAATTCAGATATCAACACTGGAGTAAGCAAATCAAGCGGAAGAGGCTCACCATTAATTTATTCAACCGGAAACATTACCCTTGAAAACTCAAAAGGTACATCCTACGTATCACAAATAGCCTGTATTGAAGGTAAAAACTCAATCGAACTTACCAATTGTGACTTGAAAGGTTACGCAGAAGGTAACAGAAAAGACGGTGATGCATACGTTGATTTAGGTGGAGTGTTCATCTATCAAAGCATGAGTGGAGATGCAGATGTCGGAACATCCCTCTTTACAGCCAAAAACTCAAAGTTAGCTATTCCTGAAGACTCATCAGTCTATTCACAGGCTCCAATGTTCCATGTAACCAACACAGCTTGTGTAATCAACTTGGAAAATACCGAAATGAGCTTTGGAAGCGGAACCTTCCTTGAAGTTTCAAGCCAGAACCAATGGGGAACAAACGGTTCCAACGGTGGAAAAGCTGAATTAAACACAAATAACGAAAAAATAGATGGAAACGTTACTGTTGATTCAATCAGTTCACTCAACTGGACAATGAAAAACACCGAATTCAAAGGTGCAATCAATTCTACAGGCAATGCTACAGTAAATGTGGCTGACGATTCAACCTGGACTTTAACCGGTGACAGTACAGTCTCAAGCCTAAGCGTTTCCGGAAATATTGAATACGGTGACTATTCAATAACAGTGAATGGTCAAAAATACAACAGTTCAAATCCTTTTAAAGGATAGGAAAGATTAATTCTTTCCTAATTTTTTATTTTTAGCAGTCAAATCCTGCTCCATATACTTCTTTTAACAATTCAGGTTGGGATTTTGCATCTCCAATTACTGTAAATACAGCCTTTTCTGTTGGATTTTTTGAAAAGCTAATGAAATCCCTGATTCCTGTCAATGCGTTTCCGTTTGAAGAACCTGCAGAAGTTATGATATAGTAATCTTTATCTTCTAATTGGTTGAATATCGGATAGCATCTGTCAAAGAATCTTTTTAGGGTTCCACACATGGAATAATAGTAAATCGGAGTTGCATATACAATCACGTCAGCTTCCATCATCTTGTCGAGGACCTCTTCAAGCCCGTCTTCCTGGAAACATTTCATTTCAGGAGTTTTGCACTTCATGCATGCCTTGCATGAGTGGAATCTGATATTTTCCAGATTGTACTTTACAGCTGCATTGTCAGCATCCAATGCTCCTCTTACAAATTCATCGCATAAAGTGTCGGAATTTCCACCGATTCTAGGTGAAGAGCTAATTACAATTACCTTTTTTGACATATTACCTATCCCTCAATCCATTCTTTTGCCTTTGAGACATCTCCTCTGAACCTCATTCCTTTTGCGAAATTGAGTTCAGGGTATGTGTCCTGCAAGTCGCTTACACATTTATCAACACCAGATCCTCCTGATGTGCAGAACACCTTGATTGTTTTTCCGCTTAAATCAACGCTTTCAATGAAGGTGTTGATGATTGTAGGTGCTGTATACCACCATACCGGAAAACCGATGACTACAGTATCATATGAGCTTACATCACATGATTCGACTATAGGAGGTCTGAATTCCTTGTCGTTCATTTCAATAGTGGACCTGGAGTCTTTGTTGGTATAATCCAAGTCTTCTGAAGTGTAGATTTCTGTTGGAACTATTTCAAAAATATCATAATCGTTTTCGTCAGCTATTTTTTCGGCCACTCCTTTTGTAACGCCGCTAGCTGAAAAATATGTAACCAAAACATTACTCATTATTATCACCAGTTAAAAATATGGCATTTTTATTATATAATTGTTTATATTCGCAACAATTAATTTGAGAAATTCCGATTAAAATCAATTTTAAAAAATAAATCAAATTAACAAATAATATAAACCAATGAAAACAAAATATATAACATTATAAATTAATGAAGGTAATATAAAATGTCAAAACCTGTTGTTGCAATTACAAGGCCAAAAGATAGGGCAAAAAAGGCTTGTGAGATTGTGGAAAACCTGGGAGGAAGTGCAATCCTTGCACCTACCCTTGACCTGCAGCCAGTGAACAGCGAATCCCTAAAGGAGCTAGTGTCAAAAAAGGATGAACTTGACTGGATTGTATTTACATCTCCAACCACAATAGTTTCCCTGAATAAATTCTATCCGGATTTTATTAAAAGCCTCAACTGCAAATTGGCAGTCATTGGAAATAAGACCGGAAAACTAGCTGAAAAAAATGGATTAACTGTTGATTTGATGCCTGAAGACTTTACTGCTGAAGGCCTTATCGAAGAGTTTAAAAAACGTGAAATCACTGGAAAAACCATAGGAATTCCTAGAACAGCTTCTGCAAGACCCGTTTTACCTGAAGAATTGGAAAAGCTTGGAAATACTGTAATATTGGCTGAAGCATACAAATCCCTGTTCCCAATGGATGAAAAGGCAGTTCAAGACCTGATTCAAAAAATCGAAAACAAGGAAATTGATGCAATCACCTTTACAAGCCCCCTTACAGTTGAAAACTTCTTCAAGATAGCTGACGATAAAGCCAAACTTGCACAATTGTTAAACGATAACCTCTTGACCGTTTGCATTGGCCCAATCACCGCAAAGGTTTTGGAAAAATATGATATTGCCTACATTTATCCTGACACTTACACCGTTCCAGACATGATGGAATTATTATTCAAGACATGGAGAGAAAACAATGGATGATAAAATAAGCATTATTTTACCAATTTTTAATGTTGGACCTCATTTAAGAGGAGGTATAGACTCTCTTATAAACCAGACAATCGGAAATGAAAATCTAGAAATCATTATGGTCAACGACTGTTCTACAGACGGATCCGACAAAATCATCGACGAATATGCTGAAAAATATGATTGCTGCCGTGCAATACATCACGAAACCAACAGTGGAGGAGCACATACTCCCCGCAACACAGGTATTGAAGCATCGACAGGAGATTACATAATGTTTCTGGATCCTGATGACAGATACACCCCAGATGCATGTGAAACATTATACAACGCTGCCAAAAAGTATGATGCACAGCTTGCATTCGGCAGATTCAGAAGGATATTCGAATACGGAGGATACGTTCAAAAGTCATACTCCCCTTATATGGATGACTTGGAAAGCGCATATCCCGATGAAACATTTGAAAGCGCAAACTTCCTGGACATCCCTGACGTAATATGGGACAACGTTGTGGAAAGGGTGGTTTACGGAAAGACCCTTGAAGTTACCTATCCCCGTGACAAGCCGATAGATGTCATTCATGTCGACAACATCGAACAGGAACCTGACCTATTGAAAATGCAGCCTTCCGTATGGTGTAAAATCTACAAAAGAGAGTTGATAATGGACAACAATATCCGTTTCCAACCATTCGTTTCCGGAGACGACATGGCATTCACCCTGGAAGGGCTTTTGAATGCTAAAGGAATCGTATACCTGAATAATTTCATCAGTTATGACTATTACATACGCGACTTGCCTGAAGACAAGTCCATTACAAATACCGTTAACGTAAGGCTTCTCGATGAACTTATGGAGTCCTACATTTACTGCAGAAAGTGTACAGAAGGATTTTCTAAAGAGGTTCAGATAGTTTCACTAAATCCTCACCTGCTTCACTGGATGCATACATGGAAAAACTCTCCATTTACAAAGGAAGAAAACAGATTATTGCTTAAAAAAGTCAACAGGCTTAAAAAGATTCACCAGCCTGACATGAAAACCAAAATGCTTTTGAGTTCAATGACAACAGCAATCGAATCTTCAATATACACTTCAAAGGAGTAAGGATTATGGCTGATTATAAATATGTAATTGTTGGAGCAGGCCTTTCCGGTTTGACAATAGCTGAAAGGATTGCAACAGAACTTGATGAAGAGGTTCTGATTATCGAAAAGCGTAACCACATCGGAGGAAACGTCTATGACTTTTATCAGGACGGCATCCTAATTCAAAAATACGGACCTCACATCTACCATACAAATGAAAAGAAGGTCCACGATTACCTGTCACAGTTTACCGAATGGATTGATTACGAACATAAGGTATTGAGCTGCGTTGACGGCAAGCTAGTGCCTATGCCTATCTGCATCGACACATTAAATGCATTGTACGGCCTTGATTTGGATGAAAATTCCATGAAGGAATGGATTGACGAGCATAAGGAAGACATTGATGAGGTGAAATCTTCAGAAGACGTCGTTTTAAAGAATGCTGGCCGTGACATTTACGAGAAGCTGTTTAAAAATTACACAGAAAAGCAATGGGGAACATCAGCGGCCAACCTGAGCCCAAGCGTAATTTCAAGAATCCCGTTCAGGTTCAATCATGACACAAGATACTTCGCAGACACCTACCAAGGAATGCCGAAGGAAGGATTTACCAAAATGTGTGAGAACATGATCAAATCCGACAAGATTCATGTTGGACTCAATTCCGACTATAAGGATTATATCGACAGGATCAACTATGAGAAATTAATCTACACAGGTCCAATCGATTACTTCTACAATTACAAATACGGAGAATTGCTATACAGATGCCTGAATTTCGTATATGAAATTCTGGACCAGGATTCATATCAGGAAGTTGGTGTCGTCAACTATCCGAACCATCCTTACTTTACAAGGATAACCGAATTCAAAAAGCTGACCCATCAGAAAGTGGATGGAAAAACAGCAATCATGAAGGAATATCCTGGATTCAATGGCGAAAAATGCTATCCGTATCCAACTCAAGAGTATTTAGATAAATTCAAACTATACGAAAGTGAAATGAAAAAAGAGGAAAATGTAATCTTTGCAGGCAGACTAGCCAAATACAAATACTACAATATGGACCTGGTTGTGAAAGATGCATTGGAAATTTTTGAAAATGAAATCAAATAGGTGTTTATATGATTACAGTCTGGCCACAATATTTAAACAAAAATCTAAGCCTTTCTCAAGGTCGTAAAATTGCAAAGGAATATGCAGTATCCGACCCTTCAATTAATGACATAGAAAAAGCGCTTAAAAGATTAAACTTAAAGTATTCCCTTCAAAAAGAAGCCAAATATCCTGGAAAATGGTATGAAAAATCAGGAAGGATTCTCGTTGAATGGGAAGGAACAAAACTCGAATTGATTAAAGAAATTAGCTTAAAGATAAAGGAATTTAAAAACTGATTACTATGGAAATGCCACAATTAATGCATGAGCAGTACCTCGAAGCCAAAGGGATTATAGAAAACTCAAAGGACATCAAAATATATTCCCACATTGACTGCGACGGAATCTGTTCAGGCGCAATACTATCAACCATCTTAGACAGACAAGAAAAACCTCATGAAATAGAATTTGTTAACTTGGATGTTCTGGACGACATTGAACTTGACCATGAACTTACAATATTTTCAGATTTAGGTTCAGGCCAAAGAATTGATACAAACGCAAAGAAAGGTCAAAAGATAATCATTCTGGACCACCACCCTCCGTTAAGGGACCTCGATTATAAAAACGACAAGGATTACACTTATCTTGAAATCAATCCCATGCACCATGGAATTGACGGGTCTTACTATGTCTGCGGTGGAGGATTATGCTATTTTCTAGCAAAGGAATTCGGATACACTGATTTAAGTTGGATTGGAGTCCTGTCAGCTATTGGAGACATGCAAAATACAAAATCAGGTCATTTTGAAGGCCTGAACGAAATCATCCAGCAGGACGCAATCGACGGAGGTTATCTGAAACTTACCAAAAGCGACATCAACATTTACGGAAGGAATACACGACCACTGTTTGTAGCCCTTTCCTATTTCAGTGACGTGAAGCTGCCGATTACAAACAATACCACAGAAACAATGGCCGTTTTAGAGGAGCTAGGTATTGATGAAAAAAACAACAGAAAAACTTTAAATCAGCTCACAATGGAAGAAAAAGGAAAGCTATACCAAAAGCTCAACGAAATGATATCAAAAGTAGTGCCTGGAAGATATGTTCAATACATTCCACGATTAATCATTGGAGACTCATATACTTTCATGAAGGAAGATGAAACAAGCTTTTTAAGGGACGGCTCAGAATTTTCAACAGCAATGAATGCATGTGGAAGAAACCATCAGGAAGAAATTGCAATGGAAGTTCTCAAGGGCGACAGGATTGAAGCGTTTGATCAACTTGAAGCGGTAAGTCTTGAACATAGACGCAATTTAGCTCAAGCAATATCAAAGGTTACAGAGGATGAAAATACAAATATAATTGAATTGGAAAATCTTCAATACTTCGACGGAACTGGAATCAAACCCGAAATAGTTGGAACTGTAACCGGCATGATACTTGGAAGCTGCAATTGGAAAAAACCAATTATTGGATTTACACAAACTGATGACAAAGGTCTTAAAATATCCCTTAGATGTTCTAGATTGCTTTCATATGATGGAATTCATTTTGGAAATATAATACGCGAGATTGCCTCTAAAGTTGGAGGTACTGGCGGAGGACACGCAATGGCATGCGGTGCTTATATACCTATAGACAAAAAGAATGAATTTCTTGAACTGTTCAATAACAAATTGAATAATAAACTTACAAATTAAGTATATATACTATAAAGATAATAATACTAATTAATCAAGTATAATTGAGGAATGAATATGAAGGCATTTAAAAAGAGAGGGGCACTTACACATTTTCAAATTCTTAGTGAAATTTCAAAACAAGACCCTCATCTCAAACAAAAAGATTTGGCTAAAAAATTAGGAATTACTATTCAGGCTGTTTCTGAAAACATCAAAACCTTAATCGAGTTAGGTTATATAACCTCTAAAGATGGAAGATCACCTTATAAAATTACCCAAGCAGGTATCGATAAAGTAAAAAGGGATGCAATCAGTTTAAGAAAATACAGCGATTCTGTTTTGGAAACCATGAACCATTACAAAACCATCTGGCCTGCAATAGCTAAAGAAGACTTAGAAAAAGAAGACATCGTTGGTCTTTTTATGGATAATGGAGTATTATATGCTCATAAAAAAGAAGAGGCCGCAACAGGTGTCGTTCTTGATTCAGCAAAAGCAGGAACTGACGTGTCATTGACTAATCTTACCGGAATTATTGATATGAGTGTTGGTGAAGTTACAGTCATTAACGTTCCGACCATTAAAGACGGAGGATCCAAAGCCTGTGATTTAGACTTAATCAAGCATATCTTTGAAAATGGGACAAACAGCGGTGAAAAAATAGATAAAGTCGCTGTTGCCGGAACTGTCGCACGTGCCGTAACAAGCATCCTTGACATTCCAATCGACATTGAATTTGCAGCTCCACAAGCAACCGCTAATGCTGCACGTAAAGGATTGAATGTTATTGCAATCTGCGTTGGTGACATGAGCAAAGCATTCATCCGTGAACTTGAAAACGAAAAAATCAAATTTAATATCATTGACGGGGCAAAATAACTAATTTTGCCTTACCATCTTTAATAACGCCGCAGCCATTTCCACACAATCCTCACCGGAAGATGAATTTTTCCTGATTACCTTAATATAATCATCCAAATCCTCATTTCTGATTATGCTTTTAACCTCATCCAAAACAAGCTTATTCTTAATGTCTTCAACTTCCCTTAGCGTGGGAATGCTTTTTTGAGTAATCTTAACTTTATAGTTCTTTTTGATGTTGACCAGATAAGGTGCATCATAGCTGGACACTAAAGTAAATGCATAACCTTTGTTTCCAGCCCTCGCTGTTCTTCCAATCCTGTGAATATAATATTCGGGGTTTTGCGGAACATCGAAATTGATTACAACACTTATATTATCCACATCGATTCCACGGGCCGCCACATCAGTTGCAACCAGAATGCTGATGTTGCCGTTTCGAAACTTGTTCATCACCTTGTAACGGACCTTCTGAGTCATGTCCCCATGAAGCGCATCTGCCTTATATCCTCTGCTCTTCAATTGCCTTACAACATAATCAACCCTCTTTTTGGTATTGCAGAAAATTAATGACAGCTTCACATCATACGCATCAATCAAACGAGCCATGTCTTCGACCTTATGCTTTTCATCTGTTTTAAAGGAATATTGAGTTATTTTCGGAATGGTTTTCTTTGTGGAAGCTATTTTTATGAACTTAGGTTTCTTCTGATACATTTTAGCAATTCTTTTAATTTCATCAGGCATTGTGGCAGAGAAAAGCAAAGTCTGCCTTTGGTGGGGAGTGTTCCTTAAAATCCGTTCTATATCTTCCCTGAAGCCCATGTCCAACATTTCATCAGCTTCATCCAAAACAACGCTTTCGATACCAATCAAATCAAGGGATCCCCTTTCAATGTGATCAATGACACGGCCAGGTGTTCCAACAACAATGTGGACACCCTTATTCAGAACCCGTAGCTGTTTTCCAATAGGTTGGCCCCCATAAACCGCCAATACCTTCAGTTTCTTTATATTGGAACCTACCTTTTCTATTTCACCGGCTACCTGAATGCATAGCTCCCTTGTAGGGCATAAAATGATAGCCTGAGGGGACCTGTCGGGAATGAAAACCTTTTCAAGTATCGGAATTACAAATGCGACTGTTTTGCCGGAACCTGTTTGAGCCTGGCCAATGATGTCCTGGCCTTTCAATGCGGCAGGTATCGCCATTTCCTGAATAGGTGTTGTCTTTTCAAAGCCCATCTCCTTTATGGCCTTTTTAATATTATCTGAAATGTTAAAATCATCAAAATTCATTATTTAAATATATAAAAAACAAGATATTTAAGAATATTCATTAAAATAAGGTGCTCTGTTGGGTATTATCCTTAACCGGAAAATCGTTGAGATATTCAAAAATGTCCTCGACTCCATTCAGGATATTGTTTGAATTGGTCTTTTTGTAGAATACCTCCATTAATCTGTCATTGTTCGGACTTGGAATTGAATAGCTGTTCCCATACTTTTTAATGTATTTGTCCTTCAAACCCGGAAAATGCTCATCTAACTTTTTATAGAAATACTGCCTGTTGCCATCCCTAAGCGTAAGGCCCATTCCAAAGCACAATATGCCTTTAACATCTGCATCAATGCACATGTCAAGGATGCTTGTGATGTTTTCCTCCGTATCATTGATGTATGGCAAAATTGGGCACAGCCAGACAACTGTGGGGATTCCTTCCTCTTTTAGGATATTCAGGACTTCAACACGCCTTTTTGTGGTGCAGACATTAGGCTCCAGAATGCGGCACAAATCATCATCTGCAGTTGTCAAGGTCATCTGAACAACAACTTTTGTCTTTTCATTTATCTTTTTGAGCAAATCAAGGTCCCTTAAAATCAAATCTGACTTGGTGATGCAGGTAAATCCAAAACCGTATTTGCATATCAGTTCCAAAGACTTGTGAAGATACTTCAAGTCCTTTTCCAAAGGAATATAAGGGTCGCACATCGCTCCGGTTCCTATCATTGCCTTTTTGCGCCGGGATTTCAATGCCTTTTTAAGCAGTTCCAGGCTGTTGGCCTTGACTTCTATGTCTTCAAACTTGTGATTCATGTTATATACATCGCTTCTTGAATCGCAGTATATGCAGCCATGGGTACAGCCCCTATAGAGATTCATCCCGTTTTTGGCGGACAGGATGCTTTTGGAATTAACATAGTGCATGCATTAAAGTTGGCTCTGAAGTCTTTTAAAGATTTCTAAAATACATTGAAAACAAAGCTCAAATGAGAAAATGTGGCATGCCATACCCATCCACTTATTAAAACATTCCCTATAACATTAGCCATTCAAATAGAATAGAGTTATGCACAATATTTGATATGGCAGATGAAGTTAGTATCGAATATATTGACCGCAAAATTGATTTAAGCATGATCTGTAACTTTCCCCCACATGAGAATGAATCCGTCTAGACAATATCCGAAGATAAATAATTATACTAAAAATAACAGACAATAGATTATGCAGCAAAAGAACATTACTGGATTTGAAAAGGAATATGAAACTAAAGACCACCCAAACATAAAGGGCGTTCAGATTATTGATGGGAAAAACAATTTCCAGATAAGCTGGCTGAATCAACAGGGATACTGCGAATACCAGATATATCTCGAGTATATGAAAGGCATAGAAACACCAGCCACACCGGAAATGACCCATGGAAGCGACATCCACAACCAGCTTGAAACCATCTTCAAGCAGGATGCCACACCCTCAACATTTGAAGAGGCCGTTGAAGTATCAAAAAGCGAAGCAAGCATGTCCAGGGAATGCTTTGTAATCTCTCCCAAATACGGAATAAGAGGATACATTGACGAAATCTGGATGACACCTGAAGAAATCGTGATTATCGATGACAAGCCAGGACGCACCCCCTACTTTTCAACAATGAACCAGGTTAGGGCATATTGCCTTGCATTCAAGGACATGACAAATGATGAAAGGCCAATCAAAGCGGCATTGAGAGAAAGAGGAACTAACAATCTGTTCTGGATTGAAATATTTACAGAAGACGTTGAAAAACAAATCGAATTCACTATAAACAGGATGCACGGTTTGCTTGAAGGGTCCAGGCCGTTTGTTCCAACCAAAAACCCAAACAAATGCAGATCATGCAGATACAAACGCTACTGTGATCATTATAAAAATTAATAGGAAAAAAATATCAATAATATTACTTGCAATCATTGTCGTGAGTGCAGGCCTCGGCCTAATCAACTCACTTACAGGCAGCTCCGAGAGCATATCAAATGATTCCGGAACATTGGAAATCAAAGATTCAAAAACAAACCTGACAGAAACGGTCAAATACGAATCATCAGGCGAATGCCTGAGGGTTATTGACGGAGATACAATTTGGGTGTACGGTATTGGAGACGTCCGTCTGGTTCAAGTCGACACTCCAGAAAAAGGCGAATCAGGATATGATGATGCAAAGAAGTTTGTTGAAGACCACTGCCGTGGAAAAACCGTTTATCTTGATATTGATGATAAGGAACCTGCCGACAAATACGGACGGACATTGGCCATTGTCTACACTGACAGCGAAGACATTAACAGAGAACTTTTAAACAACGGACTTGCAAAGGAGCTGTACATACCACCAAGCGAATTTGAAAAAGGAGAAATCTGATTAAACAACTCTGTTCAATCCAAGATATATCTTATTTTTCTTATAAACCTTATCAAGTATATCATTCCATTCTTCTGGAGTGATTCTGCCTTTATTTGGAATAAGATTATCCAGTGATGATTCGTTCAGATTTAAAATATCCGCTAAAATGAATGACAGTGTCTTTCCTGTCAGGGACAGGTCATAAGGGTCATAGCCTGTTACTGCCAAAACCCAAAGATTATTCTTGGTTGCTGTTTTATATTCCTTTTTAAGAGCATCAAACCAGCTTGCAACCTTATTATCCTCGCATCCGATTCCTGAACCTATTGAAATATAATAATCTTCACCATCAAATTCTATGGATTCTATTGCATTGTCGATTTTAGCCTTGAGTTCGGGGGAATCCAGACTAAGCTCATATTCATTGTTTGTAATGAAATCAGTGATGTGATTTTCAATTTCCTTTTTGTTTTTAAAATAGCCGACAGACTCTATCCTGTCGCAGTCAACATCACACAAATCAAAAATAAGGTCTTCATCGACGTCACAAATTTCATATCCTTCAAGCTTATGTGATTTGTATTCCTTAAAGTCGATGCAATAGTTTTCCAAATCTTCCTTATTCAAATACCACAAAACCTGAACCTTTTTAATCATAATATCTTAAAAAAATAAAAAAAGAAGAGAGCTTATCTAAGCTCATCGATAACAACTGTTCTAGTGAAATCTGAAAAAATCC
>NZ_CAMVEE010000019.1 GCF_947166415.1 uncultured Methanobrevibacter sp.
TATATTGATGGTAAAAAAAGAATTTTTAAGTAATCTGAAGGATAGGCATGCTGCTGTTACTGATGGTGTTTTTGCAATAGCCATGACAATTCTTGTTTTGGAAATTGCTGTTCCTACAATGGTGGACATATCATCGGGTGTTGCTTTGAATAAATATTTAATAAATTATCTCGCGCCGTCTATCTTAATATATTTCGTAAGTTTTTATCTCGTGTATAACTTTTGGGAAAACACTATTATTCTTTTCAATATTAAAAAAATGAACTATCTCATATTGACCTTGAACATGATTACGATGGCAACTGTCTGTTTGATACCTTTTGCAACAGGATTCCTTTTTAAATTTTACAATTACACTAATGTAAACATATTCTTTTCATTGTTGATATTGATTATCAGTTTATTGTATATCTTGATGTTCATATTATTGATTCGTGAGAATTTTAAGGGTTATTTTGAAAAGAAAGATGAAATTAAGACAGCAATGTATAATTCTTTCGATGATGGAATTGAATTTCCTAATTTGAAATTGTATATTAGGGGAGTTACATTAACTGTGTTTTATCTGTTGCTGGCTCCTGTATTTACTTCATTGATATCTCTTGTCTTGGCATTCGTATCACCATTGGCAAGCATATTGTCTTTTGTATTGACTTTAATTTTAGTATTCATTATTCGTATGAAACGTTTTGGAAAAGACAATTTAGGGGATATTGATTTAACTGATGAAGAAAAGGAATTCGTGGGCAATATCAAACAAAGCATTTATGGAGAATATGCAGTAAACTGTTATAGTTGCTAAAATGAATATTTGGAGTATCTAAAATTTGTATTGATATGTTCCTAAAGGATATTTTAATTTTTTTAGCAGAGGATAATTTTAATATATTTTAATTAACTAATATTTATCCATGAATGAAAAGGAAAATAAATTTTCGGATTATGTTACTTTTCCAAGGACATTTGAGAAATATGTATGGTATAAGCCGTTAATAATGCTAGTTATTGGGGCAGTTTTGTATTTTGTATTCATGTTTGTTTTGGAGGAAATTTTTATTGCCGGATATGGGGTAGATGTTGTTAATGGAGTCATAAATGGAGGGTACGAATCTTTAAACACTTCTGATGCTTCAGTTTATTTTTCATATTTGTCGATTGCTATTTTCATTCCTATAATTTACATTGGATCTAAAATAGTTCGTGACAGACCGTTTTCTTCTTATTCTTCTTCCCGTGGGGGATGGAACTGGAAATTATATCTAAAATGCTTATCCATAGCTTTTGGAATATATTTAGCTTTTTTTTGCAGTATCTATATTGCTCGATGGTGAATCCGGAGCAAACAGTCAGGTTTCTCTAATGGCAATGATTTTATCTTTAATTCTTATACCTGCTCAATGTATTGCTGAAGAACATGTGTTTCGCGGATTTTTAATGCAGACTTTGGGGTCATGGTTTAAAAATCCATTTGTAGCAATCATTATTCAATCAGTAATTTTTGCTTACGTTCATTCATATAATGATATTGGCGTAATATCCATAGGTATTTCTGGAGTTATTTTCGGATTGTTGTCTTGGCGTACTAATGGTTTGGAAGCAGCATCTGCAATTCATTCAATTAATAATTTAATGGCTTTTTATATTGTGGCTTTAGGTTTAAGTTCAATTTCATCAACACTCTCTTTTATGGATTTGGTTGTCGATGTACTGATTACTTCAATTTCAGCAATTGCAGTATACTATATCGGTAATAAAAAGGGTTGGTTTGATGAAGAAACTCCAAGTTAGTTTAAAAATTTATTTTCTTTTTATTTTTATGAATTAAAATTTGGGGTCAACATATTCCCAAATTTCTTCAAAACTAGTTTTAACTCCCAGTTTTGTATATTCACGAACAAGGGTGTTGATGTCTCTTTCAAGAAGTTCCTTTGAAATGACATTGTCTAAAACTACGGATTGTGAAACGTCTATAATGACTGGTTCTTCATCCAAATTTAGGATATTGTAATTGGACAGGTCTCCATGAACCAATTTCGCTTCGTTTACGAACAATTTCAATTGGACCAATAGCTTATTGAAGAATTCATCAGGATTTTTCGGAGGTTGGTTTTTAACAGGCTGTGCCGGATTGCCGTTTTCATATCCAATAAATTCGATGATTAAAACATTGTTTGAACTTGTTATCGGTTCGGGAACATTGACTCCTGCGGTGTGTAATCTTGTGAGGTTTTTGAATTCTTTTGTGACCCAGGAATAGATTATTTTTCTTTTGTTTTTGGTTTTTATATTGAATCTTGGATCTCCTTTAAGATAATAATCCATTTTTTTAAAATCAGAAGTGGCTATTCTATAGATCTTGACCGCCACGAATTTTTCATCATCTGTTATTCCGGTAAGCACGTTTGCTTCTTTTCCTGTGCTTATTGCACCGTTTAAAATGTCAATGTATCCTTGGTTAGCTAATTTGTATAATGTTTCTAGGGTTAGTTTATCGAAAATTTCGTTTCCAACTTTTCTGTCAGAACTGTCTTTTTTTCTTTTTTGTGAATGTAATTTTTGGTGTTTAGCATCTGCTTTAGCTATTTTAGGATCCATTTAAATCAAAAAATAAGTTATGAAAGGCCTACATTTTTAGGTAGCCTTTTCTTTCAAGCCAGTTTGATTCGGTTTTTGTGTATCTCCAAATTACATCAGCTTTTTCATCAGCTTGGAAATCCCATGGTTTTACGAGGATTACGTCCCCTTCACGAATCCAAATACGTTTTTTCATTTTTCCAGGGATTCTAGTCATTCTAATATTTCCATCAGCGCAACGAACTTTTAGTTTTCCGTGGCCCATGATTTGTTCAACTACTCCAGGTATTTCTCCTTTTTTAGGAGTTCTCACTCTTCTATACTCTTGTTGTTGATTTTGATTAGGTTTAGACAAATACTCTCCTCCAAATATAATAGAATTCTATATAAGATTAAATTATTTATATATTTATGAATATATTAATATATTAAGTTATTGGATATTATATAAAGTGGATATTATGGGTACCGAATTTTTAAGAATAAAAGAATGTGACGAAGCTATAGGCATAATTCAAAAATTATTTGACGATAATCTCAAGCCTCAAAGTGAAGAAATAGATGTAAGTGAAGCTTATGGAAGGATTCTTTTTGAGGATGTTTATTCAAGAATTGATTTTCCGCCATTCGATAAGGCTTTAAAGGATGGTTTTGCCATTTTGGCTGAAGACAGTTTCGGCGCTTCAGAAGAATCTCCAAATACTTTGGAAGTCATTGATTTTTTAGAAGCAGGTTCCACTACAGACAAAAAAGTAGAAAAAGGAAAATGTGTTGAAATCAGTACTGGCGCAGCCATGCCAGAGGGTGCAGAAGCCGTTGTAATGGTGGAATATAGTGAGAAGTTTGATGATAAAGTCAACTTGCTTACAACAGCAACTCCTTTCCAGGATGTCGCTCGCAAAGGTTCAGATATCAAGGAAGGCAATCTAATTCTTAAGAAAGGAGACTTCTTGAATCCAGGTAAAATTGGGGTGTTGCTTTCACAGGGATTTGAAACCATTGAAGTTTATAAAAAACCGTCAGTTGGTATAGTCTCTTCAGGTAATGAGATTATCCTTCAAGGGGAAGAGTTGGAATATGGAAAAATCTATGATGTAAACGGAAACATGATTAAAAACGATGCCGTTTCATGCGGTGCTGATGCAAAATTCTTGGGAGTCATGAAAGATGACTACGATGAAGTAAAGGAAAAGATTTCCACTGCCCTTGAAGATGTCGATATTCTGCTTTGTTCAGGGGGAACTTCTGCAGGACTTGGTGATGTAATGAAACATGTTCTTGATGAGCTTGGTGAAGTTCATATTCATGGAATTTCAGTCCAACCAGGTAAACCGACTATCGTAGGAGTAATTGATGAAAAAATAGTAATCGGCCTTCCGGGCAATCCTGTTTCCGCTTTGATGATATTCAATGCATTCATCTCTCAGCCATTGTCTAAATTGGCAGGTATTGAAAAGGAATTCGAATCAAAAATTGTTAAAGGAAAAATGACAAGAAGGATTCACTCTCCTGTTGGCCGTATGCAATATCAGCTTGTAAAGGTCAATGGCGAAGAAATCCAACCGATTTTTAAGGATTCCGGTGCAATATTTTCATTGTCAAGTGCCGACGGTTATGTAAAAGTGCCTAAATCTGTTGAACTTTTAGATGAGGGTGAAGAAGTAGAAGTTTATTTATTCAATTAAGTTTATAATTTAAGTAAGGTGTAATTATGGAAAGCGAAGTTAAAGTAATTCCGGAACAGAAATTAGGAGTTATTAATTATAAAGGCCCAATTGAAGATTTGGACATTCTAGTTTCCAAATTAATGGGATGGGTCGATGCTGAAGAAATTGATTATGAAGGTGAACCGTTCATTGTCTATTTTTCACCAAGACATGAAGTGAATGACGGTGATGCGGTATTTGATGTGAGCATTGTAATCAAGGAGGATGCTGAAGAAAAGGACATAATCCGTGTTGTGGACATGATTGAACATAAAGTATTGTCCGGTGTTCATTACGGTTCCGTTGACAATATCCTTGATACTTACGCCGAATTGGCTGATGTTGCTCAGAAAAATCATTATGACATTATAGGATCTCCTAAAGAAGTACTGATAAAAGGTTTCCATAACTGCGATAATGAAGAAGACTTTGTAACTGAAATTCAATTGCCTATCATAGAAATGTAGGTGATAAAGTGTCTAAAGAATTTGATGTAGATGAAGAAATTGAAAAGTTGTCTCGTAAAACCAACATTAACATGAGAAGAACAGAATATGCTTTCGATAATCAATTAAGAAAATTGGAAAAGGACATTGACCACATTGTTAAAGATAAAATCAATAATTTTGATGAGAATAAAGAATTGTCCACTAAATATTTGAATATTGATTACAGTTCTGATTCTATTGACAGATATAAAAAAAGATTAAAGAAAATTTAATAATTTTCTTTTTTTTAATTTTGACCGACTACCCTTAAATCATGCACCAGTAATTTAGGAATAATGAATGGGCCATACTGTTTGATTTCAGTGTTCAGGCCTTCTACTTTTTTCATGATTTCAAAAATATTTCCAGAAATCATTGCTTTATTGATTGGATCTGTAAGTTCTCCGTTTTCTATTTTGAATGCATTGCTTGCTTCTACAGAAAAGTCTCCAGAAATAGGGTTTGCGGTATGAGCTCCTAGGACGCTGGTGGTCAACATTCCTTTGTCAATTTCGGATAACTCTCTCTTTTCGCCGAATTCGAATTCAAGATTTGATGTTGAAATCATAGGTGTTGTCAGATAACTTCCTCTGTATCCATTGGCGGTAGTTCCTGTTCCCACTTTATTTGCGGTGTAAATGTCATAGATAAATGAATCCAAAACACCATCTTTTATCAAATCTGTTTTTTTAGAGACGCTGCCTTCGCCATCACACTTGCAGGTATACATTCCTTTTTCCAAAAGAGGGTTGTCAATGATTGAAAGTGTCGGATTAGCTATTTGCTCACCTACTTTATCCTTTAGAATAGACCTTCCCCTTCTCACATTTTCACCATCAAAGGCATTTAAAAATGTTTGAAGAAGTCCTGTTGCAGCATAATAATCTAAAACTACATCATAATCATCGGTTTCGATAGGTTTTGTATCCAATGAACTTTTTGCTAAGTCACATACTTCTTTTGCTAATTTGTCGCCATCCAGATCATAAAATCTGGAGGATGTTGAATTGTATGCGGTTGCAATTTTGCCTTCCTTTTGAATTGTCACGGATAGGCCAATTCCAAAGCCTGTGCCTTCATTTTCTATTGAAACCCCATTTGAATTAAGTATCAATGACCTTCCCGCACTTGCTGAAAAGCCGGATCCTGTCACGTCACATCCACTGTCTATGGCAAGGTTTATGACATTTTTCAACAGTTCAACAGATTCATCCAGACTCAATTCATTGAATTTCTTATCGTAAACTCCTTTAACGTCATTCACCTTTTCAATTTGTGAAAATTCATAGTTTTCATCAACTTTATTTAGTTTTGTGTTCTCGACAGCTTGTAAAGCTGTTTCGGATATTTTATCTAAATTTGAGGTAAATGCAAATCCTATCTTGTGATCTTTAATGACTCTGATTCCAATTCCCTTTTCAATTTCTTCTTTTGCAAAGTTCAATTCTTCCTTTCTGGAATCCAGTTCTATGGATTTGGATTCATCAACGTAAATTTCGTATGCATCACAAATGTTTTCAACTTCTTTTTTTGCCTGTTGTGCTAATTCATATATCATTTTATCACTTACAATGCAAATTTTTCAATAGCTTCAGCCACACCGTCACCAAACTTGTTTTTACAGGTGTATGTGCTTATTTCCTTTAATTTATCTTCAGCATTTCCCACAGCTATTCTATAACCAACTTCCTTAAGGAAATCTTCATCATTCTGACTGTCCCCTATTGCCATTACATTTTCCATGTTGATGCCGTTTCTTTCACATAAATACCTGAGTGAAGTGCCTTTGTTGACTCTTTTGTCTGTAATGTGTAAAGCAAATCCACTGTCATAGATTTCAAGCTGGTCAATGTATTTGAAGTCTTCCAATGCTTCTTCAATTTCTTCCCTGGCAATTGTCTTGTAAAAAACGGTTTCAGTCAATCTATACATATTGTCATGGGAAGCATGTTTGTCGAATTTATCCCCTAATTTTTCCTTTAAGTGATTTTCTGCGGATGTAATGAAATCCTTTTCAACCAATGTTTCAACGGCGTTGTTGTTTTCACCTTCTTTAAAAACAACACCTCCATTTTCACAAACGATTCCTCCACTGCAGCCTATTAACACTTCTGTTGCATATGCGTAGTTTACTACATTACCTGTTACAATTATTGTTGGAATTCCCGCATTTTCCGCTTTTCTCAAAGCTTCAATGGCTGAGATGCATATCTGTCTTTTTTCATCTGTTATTGTACCGTCAATATCAACAGCAATTGCCTCTATTTTCATATTATCACTATCTTTTTGAATATCTGTGAGCGATGTTACATGTTCCTTCTTTACTTACCATACATGCTCCAATTGGGTGAAGCGGATTGCATTCTTTTCTAAATAGTTTGCAATCTTCCGGACGTGCCAATCCTCTGAGGATTGGTCCGCAGATACATCCTTTAGGGGCTTCATTAACGTCTTTAACTTCAATATCGTATTTTTCACGAGCATTAAATTCACTGAACTCGTCTTTAATTTCTAGGATGGAATTTGGTATTTTAGGAAATCCTCTCCATTCCCTTGATGTAACATCAAAGACTTGTTCCATCATGTCTTGAGCAATAACGTTTCCTTCTTCCCTAACGGCTCTGTTATATTCATTGTCTATTTTCGGTGTTTCTTTGTGAATTTGTCTTAAAATCATATAAACTGACATCAATATGTCTAATGGGTTAAATCCCGCTACTGCTTGAGGAATTCCGAAGTCGGTTGAGAAATATTCGAATGGTTTAGTTCCAATGATTGTACAAACATGTCCAGGTTGGATTAATGCGTTTAATGATGTCTGTCCTGAATTGATTAAAAAGTCAATTGCCGGAGGGATTAACCTGTGGCATGATAATACTGAGAAATTTTCAGGAGGTGTTGCAAGCAATTCCGCAGCGGTAGTCGGAGCAGTTGTTTCGAATCCTGCAGCTATGAATACAACATCATTGTCCTCTTTTTCAGCTATTTCGATTGCTCTATTGATTCCATAAACAACTCTCACATCTCCTCCTTCAGCTTTAGCATCTGCAAGTGAGGAATGTGATCCCGGAACTCTTAACATGTCTCCAAATGTTGTAATGGTAACTCCTTTATCAATAAGTTCTAATGCTTCATCGATTTCACGGGATGGAACGACACAAACGGGACATCCTGGTCCTGCAACGATTTCCACTTCTTCTGGAAGCAAGCTTCTAATTCCGTTTTCCATTATTGTGTGTTCGTGAGAGCCACATACGTGCATTATTTTTACGGGGGTGGCTAATTTATTTATTCTATCTAATAACTCTTTTGACATATTTTTCATATTAACACCGAAGATTTAATATTATACTATAGATATAATATTTAACATTAAATCTATTATATTTTATGTAATTTATAGGGATTCGCATGTTTAATAATAATAAAATTTTAGTAGTTATTCCTGCAAGAGGGGGCTCAAAGGGCATTCCTCGCAAGAATATCCGCTTATTGAATGATAAACCATTAATTTCTTATTCTATCAATACTGCGAAATCTTCTCAATATGTGGATGATGTTGTAGTAACTACAGATGATTCTGAAATTGCATTGATTTCTGAAAAATTTGGAGCTAGTGTTATCAGACGTTCAGAAGAGTTATCTACAGATGAGGTCACTCTTGACCCCGTAGTGTATGATGCAATGGTTCAAAAAGAAAAATTGGCCTTTGATGAATATGATATTGTAATTACAATAAAACCTACTTCTCCATTGCTCAAGGTGGAAACATTGGACAGGGCTATTGAAAAATTTGAAGATTTCTCTGTTGACAGTGTGATTTCTGTCGTTGATGACAGGCATTTGAATTGGGGATATGATGAAAATAATGATAGATATTTCCCGCTTTATATGGAAAGATTGCCTAGACAGGAGTTGCCAAAGTCATTTAGGGAAACTGGAGCCTTTTTAGCGACTAGAAGATCTTTTGTCAATGAATTTTCACGTCTTGGAAGCAATATAGATATTGTGGAAGTTTCTAAGGAAGAAAGTGTTGACATCACCTGTTTTGAAGATTGGTGGATTGCAGAAAACTATCTTCAAAAGAAAAAAGTCGCCATCATAGTTAACGCATTTGAGGAAATAGGCACAGGAAATATGAATAGGTGTTTGACAATAGCTTCCAAACTGGTTTTCAATGATGTGGTGTTCTTCTTGGATGAAGCTCATCCTTTAGGAATTGATATGGTAAACAGCTATAACTATAAATACATGATTTATGATGGTTTCGATAATTTATTTGATAAATTGGAGGAATATAATCCTGAAATTGTAATTAATGATATTTTAGATACAAATTCAGAGCATATCCTCAATTTGAAGAGTAAAGGTTATTTTGTTGTCAATTTTGAAGATTTAGGTACTGGTTCTGAATTTGCAGATGTTGTTTTCGATGATCTGTATGAACATGATTTGTCTCAAAAGAATATATTTACAAGCTATAAATACTATATTCTAAGAGACGAATTTTATTTCCAACCTCAAAAGATAATTACTAACGCTGTCAACAATGTTCTGATTGCTTTTCCAGGCACTGACCCAAACAACCTTACAGAAAAGGTCATAAACGCCATTCTTTCAACAAATTATGAAGGAAGGGTCAATGTTATTGTGGGAATAGGTTATCCGGATAAGGAAGGATTGGTAGCTAAGATAGAATCAAATCCATCAGTTCAAGTTTATACTAACGTTTCAAATATAAGTGAGTTCATGTTTAAAGCTGACATAATGTTCACATCAAGTGGACGTTTGATGTATGACATCTGTTCATTAGGTGTTCCGACAATATGTTTATGTCAGGATGAACGGGAATTGACTCATGCATTCAGCAGCAATACAAACGGATTCATAAATATGGGTCTTGGCGAACCTCTTGAGGTAGCCGAAGTCAGAGACCAGTTCATCGAGTTGGTTAATAATTATGAGCAAAGATTAGAAATGCATAAAAGGATGTCTTCTATCGATGTAAAAAATGGATTTAAAAATATTTGGACAGTAATTGATGACGAATATCGAAAATTCAAATTGGAAAATAGGTGATTATTTTGAATATTTTTACCAAAAAACCATTTTTAATCGCGGATGTTAGAAATGACTTCCTTAAAATAGTCCAATCAAATAACATTTCCAATATGGATGCTGCAAAAAGTGCAATAAATCAGGCAAAATCATGCGGATTTGATGCAGTGAATTTTGAAGCATATCATTTAAAAAATCTATTTTCAAGAGATTATGTGGAATATCTCTCTAAAGAGCCCATAACATCTCATTTCTTTAAATTTGATGAATTTGGGTATGAAGAATTTCGTGAATTGGCAGATTATTGTCATGAGGTAAAAATTTCATTTTTAGCAACACCGATGGACTTTGAGTCAGCAGATTATTTGGAGGAATTTGTGGACGTTTATAAGATTTCTTCTCATGATTTAACAAACATTCCATTCATCAAACATGTTGCAAGTAAGGACAAACCTATATTGCTCAACACAGGTGGTGCAACAATGAAAGAGATAAAGGATGCTGTCAGGGCAATTGAAGAGGACTCTCTTGTTGATATTGCGATAATGCATAGCGTCTTATCCTATCCGACATCATATGATGATGCCAATCTATTGATGATTAAAGATCTTGTCAACAATTTCCCAGATTATGAAATAGGATATTGTGATTATACTGAAGTTGATGATGATTTGCTTATTCTGACAACCGCTTATAACTATGGTGCAGTTGTTTTGGAAAAGCAGTTCACATACGATAACATTACAACTGACAATAGTTGCGCTATAACTTATGATGAGGTAATCAAATTCAAAAGTAAAATCGCATTCTTATCCAAGATTAACGGTCGCATCAATAAGCAGCCTTTGATTTGTGAATCCTTTGCAAGGAATGAAACTAGAAGGTCAATTGTCGCCAAAACCGATATTAAAAAGGGCGAACTGATTTCTGAAGATAAAATCACATTTAAAATGCCTAGCATTGGAATTTCACCGGCACAGGTTGAAGAAGTCATCGGAAAAAAAGCGAAAATGGATATCTTTAAAGATAACCTAATTGATTTTGATATGTTAGATTAAAAAAAAGAAAAGATGGATGGTTAAGTTTAGTCATCTATTGTAATACATTCGTTTGGACACATGTCCACGCATGTTTCACAGTAGCTGCATTCGTCCGGATCATTGATTGTTATTTTGCCATCCTTAAGTATTAGTACTTCCATTGGGCAAACATCACTACAATCCCCACAATTGTCACATTTACTTTCATCTATTGTTATTTTAGCCATTATTCAATCTCCATAGTTTTTTCATAATTTTTATAAAATTAAAAATAAAAAAAAGAAAAATTAAATTTCTGAAGAACAGTCTGCAGCATAGTTGTTAATCAAAACTGCACACTTGTCAATTGTTTCAGAATCTAATTTTATAGTGCTTGTTTGGATCTTATTCAATAATTCTTCAATAAATAGGTCCTCATCAGTCAAAGGCATATTTATAACGACAACTTCATTGTTTATAAAACCGACTAATGGTTCAACAAAGCAATTTCTGATGTTGTTGTCATTAAGGAAGTTTATTAAATCTTCACCTAAGCTTAAAGCTTTTTGTTTTACTTTATTGTCTTGAGAGAATTTTGCCTGTTTGGTTGTGTATCTGAATTTTCTTACATTTTCAGAGTTAGTAAATTCTTCAAGCTTGTCTTCATCTAATTCACTTGATCCAATTAAATTTAGATTTTCATTTTCAGAGTCTAATCTTAGTTTCGGATTATATTTTTGTGATAGAAGAGCATAAATTCCAGTTGGACCAACAACTAAATGGTTAATACCTGAGTTAGATGTTGGAGTTTTCACGTTGTAAAAGACATAATATTCTTCAGGGAGAGTTAACAAGTGTTCTCTTATGATTCTTGATCTTTCTTCAACTTCTTTTACATCACGAGTTTTATATAGTCCGTAACATAAGATAATTACTCCAATAATTAAAGTGAATATACCTAAATTACTGTTGATAAGCAAAATCTCAATTATACTTATAACAAATACTGCCGCACCGATTGTTGTTATTGCGGAATTTTGGTCAATTTCATCATTTTCAAAGAAACTTCTTTCTTCTTCAATTGTATCGGTTTTGATAATATTGTTATCAGGTTCTTTTATAGCTAATTTATCGAGAAAACCTCCAAAGGAGTTTTCTGGCTCATTTGGGGTATCGTCTACATAATATTCTTTCATTCCTTTTAAGAATTCATCTTTCAGGAAATTTTTCAAAATATTATAATCATTAGTTTTTGGAACAGCAAATTCTCTTCCGAATTTTTTCATAACTGCTTTAGGAATAGTGGTTCTAGCAGTCTTACCGTTCATTTCAGCATCTAATTCTTCTTGTCTTTTCTCGTTATCAGCTATTTCTAGCATATGTTCTTCTGAGAAGAAATTTTCGATTTTGTTTGTAATTGACTTTATGGAGCGTATGTTATCTTCTGTTTCAGGTCCTTCAGATGCTGGATCTTTAGGTTTAGATTGTGCCCTGTATTTTTCTGCTTCTTTTTTTCTTTGTTCGAGATACTTGTCAAGTTCTTTGTTCATATCATCATCTAAATATCTTAAAGAACCTCCACAACTATCACATTCGTAATCAAGTATGTTATCACTGCTTTTGATTTTATATTTCAATCCGCAGTCTTCACATTGGACAATATATGAATTATCATACTTGAATGAATCCATAAAAGAAGAACGAGACTTTTTGTCTCCATCAGAATACTCTTCTAAATATTCTAACTCTCCTGCACATGAAGAACACTCGAATGTACTTATATCGTCATCATCATCGAGTTGGTATTTAGCACCACAGTTCTTACAGCATACAACTTTCATATTATCCTCTTTAAACTGAATTTTATGATATTATTTTTTTATTTTTTTTATTATATACCTTTCTAAAAAAGAGTATATTTTACTAAATATATTCGTAAAAATAAATTTTTAATTTGGCATGAAAAATCATTTTTCAATGCAAATGTCCAGATCAATCAAGAGATGAAAAAATTCCTCACATGCCCTTCTTTTGGTATAAATGCAAATTATTTATATTTTTTATTTCAGTATAATTGGTCAGGTTGTCCAATTTCGTATTTGCGATGTAATAAGTCAGATTACTGTTGTCAATTCCACTTTGATTGCTGACGGGTATTCCAACTACGTTTCCTCCAATCCACCAGCGATATGGTCTGATGTTGTAGGTACCGATTGGAATGTCTTGATAATCAGGATTGTTTTCAATGATGTAGTTTGAGATTTCTTCTGTTGATGTGTATATTGTTGTAGGTTCGAATGTTTCGGTAAATGCGAAGCCTTGAATAACGAACAATACAATCAGGATTGCTGGAATGATATTTTTATTAATCTTAAATTGATTTTGAATGATTTCAACCGCCTTTAGGATGAAGAATACGAATGCCGGAAATACGGGTATGATATATCTGTTGACTTTGATACTGTAATAACTGAAGAATATAAAGTTTGAAAGTATCCATGCCGCCATGAAGTATCCGTTTTTATTTTCGGAGTCTTTACCCAATAAATACAATCCAAGCAGGACTATCAAAGTTGTAATCACTGAACTGATTCTTGTATATGTTAGTGCAGCTATCAAAAATATTGCAAAAGGAATGGCATGTTTCTTTTCAGGTTTGATTTCGCTTTTGGCCAACCATATTATTGCACCTATTAGCAATATTGCAAAGACAATCCATGATAATGGGGTAGGATTTTCCAGTACAGGATTTCCGTCAAACACAGTATGTGAATTTGAAATAAAATTAGGGAAATTGAACAAGTAATATCCTAATTTGGTATTGTATGCAGGGTCTTTGCTTGATCCTTGCTTTCCGGAAATTCCATTGGCCATTTGTGAACCTGCTTCAAATTGGCCATGTCCCATAATAAGAACTATTGAAAAAATCATTATTGCAAGTATTATTCCAATTAAAAAACCTTGTTTGATGTATGGATAATCTTCCTTTTTAATTTTAAAGCCGTTTACATAGACATAGTAAAGCAATAATGCGGGCACGGTTAGAATAACGGTATATCTTGTGAAAAATCCCAATACAAACAATACAATCAGATACCTGTAAAATTTAGGATTTTTATTGATGGCAATCATTGTAAATAAAACAAGCCAGATTGTTATTGCAACTGCAGGAATGTCCAAAGTACCATTAGCAAGCCAGGTCAAGTTAAGTGAAAGGGTGGTATAAATTATTGTCCCGGTCAAACTTAAGGTTTCATCAAAATATTCCCTTAAAAGAAGGTACAGACCAACGTTTCCAAGGATTGCAAAAGCTCCTGTAACTATATAAATGGAAATTTGGCTTGTTATTCCCAATCTGAACAAAATGGATGTTAAAAAGCAGATGATTGGGGATAAGAATATTGTACTAGTTGCATGGATGTTTGTTCCAGTATAGTAAAGCGCATTTATAAGATAGATATAGACGTCACTGCAGCTTATTCCAATTTTCATATTGAAATTGATGTAATGAGCAACTAAAATTGCGCTAAAAATAACTAGAACTATCAGAAAGTACTTATCTTTCTTGCTTGTATTGAAATCTTCAAACATCATTTAATATTTTTGCATAAATCAATATTTAATTATTGTTAAAAATTGAAAGATCCGAAAACAAATGCAACAAATGCAATCAGCATTCCAATTTTCAGATATTTGGAAACTTTTTTTGCAGTTTCCCTATCCTGTGATTTAAAGATTAAAAATGCTGAGTATAAGAACAGCAACACTGCAATTGCTATCACGACAAGGTATAAAATACCAAATATATTATAATAATACAGTAAAGGACACAATGCGCTATCTATAATGATTAAACAAACAGCTATCATTGCAGGAATCTTTTCACCAATCAAAATAGGCAAGGTTTTAGCACCTTCAATTTTATCTCCTTCAATGTCTTCTATATCTTTTACGATTTCACGGGCGGTTGTCATAACAAATGCAAAGAAACCAAGATAAATTGAAGTCAAGATTATGTCTGGATTATTTAATGTAAATCCTCCGAATACAAATCCAAAACCGGTCATAAACCCTACTGTCAGATTTCCGATGAGTGGTGTTGATTTTAATTTGTATGCATACAGATAAAGGACAATGTCAGCTATCAATACAATTGCAAATGGAATCCAGTTATTTGTTAAATAGCTGATCAGGAATCCGCATATTGTTCCAAGCAAAAACAAGAGGTAACCGTGGTTTCTTCCATTTTTAGGGGAAATCCTTCCTGATGGAATTGGTCTTTCGGGTTTATTTATTAAATCAATTTTATAATCAAAATAATCATTGATTACATTTCCCGCAGCTGTTTCGAAAAATACTGCAATCATTGCAAGTATAATGGGAATACTAATGGTTTTATCAATTATTGCGACTAATATTATAGCAATCGCACCCATTAATGCATTTCCCGGTCGTAATATCTCAATATAAGGATTCATTTTCTAACTCCATTATCAAATAAAAAATATTTTTAATAAATAATTATATAAAGTATATCAAATAATACATATATTAGTATTATCTTTATTTAAAGTATTACTTTATATTAACTAAAATAATTGGTGTTATGATGGATAAAATTAAAATAGCTATTGTTGGAATGGGAAACTGTGCTAGCTCTCTCATTCAAGGAATTCACTATTATGATGGAAAAAATCCCGAAGATGCAATTGGACTTATGCATTGGGAAATCGGAGGATACAAACCTAGTGACATTGAAGTTGTTGCCGCTTTTGATGTAGATGCAAGAAAAGTCGGAAAAACAATCGATGAAGCAATGTTTGCAAAACCTAACTGTACAACTGTATTTCAAAAGGATATTCCAAAATATGATGTAACCGTAAGCATGGGTCATGTTTTGGACGGGGTTGCAGAACACATGTCTAACTATGATGATGAGTACACATTTGTTGTAAGCGACGCCGAACCTGTAGATGTTGTTGAAGTGTTAAAGAAAAGCGGTGCTGAAATATTGGTCAATTATTTGCCTGTAGGTTCAGAAAAAGCTGCAAGATTCTACGCTCAATGCGCACTTGATGCCGAAATAGCATATGTTAACTGTATGCCTGTTTTCATTGTAAGTGATGATGAATGGGATGCCAAATTCAAAGAAAAAGGAATTCCTATTGTCGGAGACGACATTAAAGCCCAAATTGGTGCAACTATTACTCACAGAACATTAGCTAGTTTATTCATGGATAGGGGTGTAAAACTAGATAGAACTTATCAAATTAACACCGGTGGAAACACTGACTTTTTAAATATGCTGAATAGGGAAAGATTAGACTCTAAAAAAGAATCTAAAACAGAAGCGGTTCAATCTGTCTTAACTGAAAGAATGGATGATCGTGATATTCACATTGGTCCTAGTGATTATGTCCCATGGCAAAATGATAATAAATTGTGCTTCCTCAGAATGGAAGGACGTACCTTTGGTGATGTCCCAATGAACATTGAACTCAGGTTAAGTGTTGAAGATTCACCTAACTCTGCAGGATGTGTTATTGATGCAGTAAGATGCTGTAAAATCGGTTTGGAAAGAGGTATTGGTGGTCAACTTACTTCTATTTCTTCATACACTATGAAACATCCACCTATTCAATACACTGATGATGAAGCATATGAAAATGTTGAAAAATTCATTTCTGGCGAATTAGAAAGATAATTTTTCAATCTTTTTTTCACTTTTTTTCTTTTAACTTTTTTTTTAATATTTTTGAAAATTTTATAAAAATCGCTATTTAGTATCATTTATATAATACAAAAAACATATATTATAGTTGGATATTTTAGGATTACTTATAAAGAAAATTTGAAAGAGGTGTAAATTAATGGCAAAAGTAAGGTTTACAGAAACAGCACTTCGTGATGCTCACCAATCTTTACTTGCAACTAGGATGAGAACTAGGGACATGATTCCTATTGCAGAAGAAATGGATAAAGTAGGATATTTTTCAGTTGAAGCTTGGGGTGGAGCTACTTTTGATACATGTATTAGATATTTGAATGAAGATCCATGGGAAAGATTAAGACAATTAAAATCTGAATTCAACAGAACTCCTATCCAAATGCTTTTAAGAGGACAGAACTTGGTCGGATACAAACATTATCCTGATGATGTTGTAACTAAATTCGTAGAAAAATCATACGAAAACGGTGTAGATATATTTAGGGTTTTCGATGCATTGAATGATATTAGGAACATGGAAAAGTCAATTAAAGTCGCTAAAGCACAAGGTGCTCATGTTCAAGGAACAATCAGTTACACAATAAGTCCGGTCCACACTTTAGATGACTTCGTAGATTTGGCAAAAAATCTTGAAGCTCTTGATTGTGATTCAGTAGCCATCAAAGACATGGCTGGTTTGATTACTCCTACTGCAGCATATGATTTAGTTTCTGCATTAAAAGAAGAAACCGATTTGCTTGTTGATTTACATTGTCATTGTACTAGTGGTATGACTCCAATAAGTTATTATGCAGCATGCCAAGCTGGTGTTGATGTATTGGATACAGCTATTTCACCTCTTGCATGGGGAACTTCACAGCCTCCTACAGAAAGTATGGTCGCTGCATTGCAAGGCACAGAATTTGACACAGGCCTTGATTTAAAGTTATTGGCTCATATTAAAAAATACTTCGATGACATTAAAGAGAAATATCTGGGCATTCTTGACCCAATTTCTGAAAGTATTGACGCTGATGTATTGTTATACCAAATCCCTGGAGGTATGCTTTCAAACCTTATTTCCCAACTCAAGGAACAAAATGCGCTTGACAGATATAATGATGTTCTTGAGGAAATGCCTCGCGTTAGAAAAGATATGGGATATCCACCTCTTGTAACTCCAACCAGTCAGATTGTTGGTATTCAATCAGTAATGAACGTGCTTGGTGGAGAAAGATACAAAACAGTATCCAACGAAGTCAAAGAGTACATGAAAGGAATGTATGGTAAACCTCCAGCTCCAGTCGATCCGGAAATTTCCAAAAAAATCATTGGTGATGATGAAGTTATTACTTGCAGACCTGCAGATTTATTAGAACCGGAATTCGATAAATTCAAATCTGAAGGTGAAGAAAAAGGATTTGTTAAATCTGATGAAGATGCTTTAACTTATGCTTTATATCCACCAATTGCTCCTAAATTCCTCAAAGGGGAAGCAGAAGAAGAAGAACTTAAACCAGCAAAATCTTTCGATTCTGATGATGCAATTGGAATTCCAACCCAATATAATGTTGAAGTTGATGGGGACATGTATGAGGTTAAAATCCTCCCTACAGGATTTATGGAAGTTGAAGAAACCTCAAAAGGCCCATTCACTCCTATTGAAGGTGGAGTATTCTCTTCAATGCAAGGAATGGTAATTAAACTCACAGTCAATGTGGGTGATAAAGTTACTGAAGGATCCACTATTGCTGTAATTGAAGCTATGAAGATGGAAAACGACATCCAGTCTGAAGTCGATGGTGTTGTAAAAGAAATCTTTGTAGAGCCTGGTGATGCAGTAAGCGCTGGAGATATTTTAATGGTAATCGAATAGATTACCTTTATTTTACTTTTTTTTAATTTACAATATTATAAGTGTCGTATGCGGCATAAACGCCATATAATAAACTGATTATTCCGGAAAATGGAATTCTTGTTGATAATTTCATTAAAAGCAGCCATATTACAACACCTATTGCAAAAAATATTGCTCCTCTTTTTATATTTCCAAGCAATGCTTGGCCCAAGCCAGGTATGAAAAAGGAAGCTATTGTAGCAAATTTTTTATCTATCATTTTTTCCTCCATTTCATTATGAATAATTTTAGATTTAATTTGTCTTTCTAATATAACTTTTTCCTTAAGTTTATATATTCTCAGTTTAGATAATGTATAATAATAATTTATTTGCTGTGATAATATGAAGGATATTTTTGATGAATGTCAAATGGGTGATTTAAAACTTAAAAGCCGTATAATCAGAACTGGGACCTGGGAAACTGAAACAGATGAAGGGGGATTTTTAACACCCTCTATTTATGACAGGTACGAAAATATGGCAAAAAGCGGTGTTGGTGCAATAGTATCTGAGATATTTGCACTTGACCACAAGGACAGATTTTATCCTTATTCTACAAACATGAATTACAAGGGATTTATCAAAGACTATAAAATGGTCACTGATATAGTTCACAAGTATGATGTGCCTATTTTAGGCCAGCTTGCATTCTTTTATTATGATGATGGAGAAAACCAAAAGGTAGAGGCTAACGATATTAGTCAAGAGGGAATTAGAAAATTGCAGGCTGAAGTAATTATGGCCGCTAAAAAATTTTCATTTGCAGGTTTTGATGGAATCCAAATAAACATGGGAAATAATTTTTATCTTGCCAGATTCATGAATCCATATTTCAATCAAAGGGATGACAAATATGGTGGAAATACTGAAAATAGGGTAAGGATTTCATCTGAAATCATCAAGGTCATTAAAAGCACTATGGATATGCATGTAAGCTGCAGAATCAATCCGTGGGATGTTAGAAAGGGAGGAATGGCTTCCGATGAAAGCATAGCTATTGCATGTGAGCTTGAAAAGGCAGGTGCTGATAGCATACAGTTAACCGCAAGAACAATTTCACAGATTTATGATAAAGGTGTTAAACATCCGTTTTTAGTTTATGTTGATGATTTGATTGATGCGGTTGATATTCCAGTTGTTTTGGGGGGATCTTTAAGGGATATGGCTACAATAAAAGAGGTTTTGAATAATTCCAATGTCGAACTTGTTTCAATGTCCAAACCTTTTGTAGCTCAAGCTGACTTTCTTTCAGACTGGAAGGAGAATGGTGATGGTGTTGCAATATGCCAAAGCTGCAATAATTGTTACAGTAAAAAGACTAGTACTTGTTTTAAATACTAATCTGCCGATACAAAATAGAAAATAGTTGATGTAAAGGTTTAATTGTAATTAAAATAGAATATTAAAAAAAAGTTTATTTAAAGAATTAATCGCTTAATTCTCTAAATATTTTTAATTATCCCGCGAGGCTTTCAAATCCTTTGGTAGCCAGCAATTTAGTAAATGAACCTTCAGGTCTCATTATGATATTTCCATTGGAATATTCTTCTAAAGCTGTTTTTACCATAGTATTCTTTTTATCAGGATCTTTAGTGGCATTAGCAAGAGCTTTTGTTAATACCATTACTGCATCTCCTCTGGACATGGTTCCTTCAACGTTTTCGTTACCAGGATAACCGTTATATGCATCGTTTTGACGTATTATATCGGTTGCATTCAATTCAGTTTCAACACCATCTACATATAATGGTCTGATTGAGTTAATGACGTGATCTAAACCTTCATCGTAAACAATAACAACTGCATCAGAATGCATTCCAGTATTTGCTTCTACAATCTCTTTAGCATACTCGGTTCCGACATCTACACCATCCCATAGACAATCGTGGAGATACATTTTTCCACCCAGGCCTCCTGGGGCAGGTTGTGAAGGATGCACCATTCCTCCAGGATATACTGGAGTATAATTTTTTAAACTTCCGTTTTCTAAATGAACCATGAATGCCATGTCGACTCCACCATTGGACTGTTCATATTTATCGGAAGCTAGCACTAAAATGTTCTTGCTTTCATTAGTCAAGTCAGGACCAGCAAATAGTGCTCCGTATATCACTGCAAGTAATCCGATAAGAATAACAACAAGGATTGCTATTATCAGTTTTTTTCTTCGTTTCATCTTAAATCAACATACCTATAGTCATTAAAAATTTACTTAATTATAGTATGTGGATAATTTTGTAAATTATATAAAATAAGTTTTTCCATAATGTATAAATATTAAAGTTAATTTTATTCTCTGTTAATATGTTTATGTTTGATAGAATTTTGTTATTGGGGGCATATGATTGCTAAGCATACTTTGATTTTGGATAATGCTATGAATTTAATATGAGACTTCCCTTTATGCATCATATTTTCACATATTAAAAAACTTTTTATACACAAATTAACAATATAATTATTAAGATGTGATCATTATGGCAAAGGATGATAGAAGCGCGGTTAATCCATTCACTGGAAAAAAGCATTTTGATATTATTGATGACGATAAATTCTTACAGGATTCTTACAATGAGTATTATGCGATGATTAGTAAGGCCCAACTTCTGGATGATACTCCTCAGGGCCAAATAGTCAGGAATGTTGCCATTAAATTAATTCAGGCCGTTGAAAATTACTTGGCGCAAATAGGCAGAAGTGATTATACTCAGGATTATTATGAATGGGATTTCCACTTGGTGGCTGACAAGATGGTAAATGCTTTTTGTATGCCTGGCGGTAAAATAGTAATGTTTTCAGGCATTCTTTCAGTTGCAGATACTGAAGAAAAAGTCGCCTTTATTTTAGGCCATGAAATGGCACACGCGCTTCTTGACCATTCGAGGACTCGGATGAGCGCTCAAAATGCTCAAAATGTAATTACGTCTGCAGCATGGGTTGGAAGTTTTGCACTTGATTTGTTGGGAATGGGAGGTGTCGGCAATCTTGCAAGAGCCGCAACAAATGTAGCAAGCATAGGTTCCCAATATTTCTTAATGAATCCTTGGGGAAGGGATCAGGAACTTGAAGCAGATAGGTTGGGCATGATGATAATTCACTGGGCAGGATATGACATATCAGGTATTCCTCAATTCTGGCAAAGTATGGCTGGAGGCAATCCGAATAGCCATGACTTTTTCTCTACACACCCTTCCGACGATAAGAGGATAGCAGGAATGAAAGAACTGATAATCGAAATTGAAAGTCAGAAAGACTTTTATTCAACACCTGTTTTAGGGGAAGGTGCAATTCCAAAAGTTGAATCCAATCCTTCTCATGAAACAAATGGAGACAAGATCAATTGTCCAAAATGTGGTGCAGTCATAGATTCTGACTCTAAGTTTTGCACAAACTGCGGCACAAAATTTGAAAATGAATTAAAATGTCCTAAGTGCGGTTTTGAAGTTGGTGCAGGGGATGCATTTTGTATGAACTGCGGATATAAACTTTAACGTGATAATATGGCTGATGATAAACTTGTTAAGTATGTTAAAAAATCTTCTTATAGATTAAAAGTTTTAAAAACTCTTGGCAATGATGCGAAGATGCCTAAGGAGATTGCAAACGATAGTGGGATACTGCCAAACCACATATCCAATGTATTGAGGCAGCTAAAAGATAAGGAAATCGTTGAATGCATTAATCCGGAAGTCAGGAAAGGCAGGTTATACAGACTTTCAGATAATGGATTGGATGTTTTGGAAGAATTGGAATAATTTCATATATTATTCTGATTTTTAACTTTTTTTACTCTATTTTTTTCACTTTTTCATGTTTTTTTTAGAAACATTTATATACTATAAATAGTTAATATATTGTGTGTAAGTTATTAACAACTTATTAACAAAGTCCATATTATACACCTAAAAAATTGAAGGATGTGAAAAGACATGAAAGATTTACCTGAAAACCAAGTATTGGATTTGATATTTTTAATAGATAAGAGCGGATCAATGTACGGTTCCGAAAAGGATACTATTGGTGGATTCAATTCATTCATACAAAAGGAAAAACAGAAAGACCTTTCCACTAACGTAACCACCATTCTTTTTGACCATGAATACGATGTGTTATACAAAAGAAAATCAATTTATGAAGTTGAAGAACTCACTGAAAATGAATATCAGGTTAGGGGTTCAACAGCTCTTCTTGATGCAATCGGAAAAACAATCACAACACTTGATAAAGAAATCGACAATAAAGTTCTTTTTGTCATCATGACTGACGGAATGGAAAACTCCTCTATTGAATTTTCAAAGTCCCAAATCAGCAACATGATAAACAGTCACAGTTGGGAATTCCTTTTCATCGGTGCAGACATCGACTCCTACAGCGAAGGCAGGGGCATCGGAATTAGAAAATCAAGAGTTGCAAACTATGAAAAGTCAGCAGGGGGTGTTGAAAAATTATATGAGTCCATCAGCGATGCATCTTGCTGTCTAAGAGAGGACATTTCCCTTGATGATGGAGAATGGAAAAAAAGATTAAGAGAGTTTGACTGATTACTGTTCATATTCAGTTGGATCATCTATTTTTAATTTTTTAAATGCTCGTTTCCGCCTCATACAACTTTCACAAACGCCGCAATGTTTTTCTCTGCCGGCATAGCAGGAGTAGCTTAACTCCATTGGAGCACCAACTTTTACACCCAATTCAACAATTTCCTCTTTATTTAAATCAATAGCTGGTGCTTCAATTTTTATATTGTCGGGGGAACCTATTTCAATCAGTTCATTGAATGCGTTTAAAAATTCTTTGGAATTGTCCGGGAAGGTAGCCGCCTCTTCACGGTCCCATCCTACAATTATTATTTCAGCACCGATGCTTTCTGCATAGGATGTGGCAATTGATGTGAACACCATGTTTCTAGCAGGAACCCAGACACTGCTTGCACTGGATTTGCTTTTTTCCAGGTCATCCAATTCATCTTCTTTTACTTTAGGAATATCTTCGGAAGTGTTCAGGCTAGACGTGCTGATTTTAGACAGCCAAGGCAAATCAATAACCTCATGGGTCCAATTCATTTTTTTGCAAATTTCCTTTGAAGCTTTCAGTTCCTGTTTGAAACTTTTTTGCCCGTAATTGAATGTTATTGCATGGATATCATAATCATTGGCATATGCGCTTGTTGCCACTGTGCAGTCAAGGCCTCCAGACAGGACAGAAATTGCCTTCATTTGATCATCTCTTTAATTTTCCTTAGTGGAAAATTGGTTTTAAAAGCTATTTTTTTCAAGTCCTCATATTCCGGCCTTGATGAGATTACCTCTCCATTAACGTATCCTATTTTAAAGGTAACTTCAAATGTTTCGCCTTCGATTTCAAATTCCTTTTTGATGAATTCCCTTTTGCTTATTCCCCTATGGATGTTTGGTATGATTCTAATTCCCAAACTTCCAGTTTCCAGAAATATTGCTTCAACCAGTTTTTCTCTATTTTTTCTGGCACAAATCACTTTCAATAAGCTTCCTTGGCGATTTTTCTTCATTATTATTGGCACAATGGACACATCACTGGCTCCAGTTTCCAATAATTTATCAAACAGGTATCCTATTTCTTCACCGGTCAAATGATCGATGTTGGTTTCGATAACGTCCACTTCATCGCTTTCTCCAATATCAGAAGTTTCAATGATTCTTAATATGTTTGGATGGTCAAAATCTTTCTTTCCAGCACCATAACCCACTTTTTTAGGCCTGGCCTGCGGAATGAATTCTTTGATTTCATCACAGATTTCGGCATAAATCGCACAGCCTGTAGGTGTTGCAAGCTCGCTTTCCACTGGGCCTCCACGAATATTTGCATCCTTTAGGATTTCCAGGACTGCAGGTGCAGGTACAGGAATTATTCCATGCGCTGTTTTAACAGTTCCTCCGCCAACGGCTATTGGGAGGCCGATAATTTTCTGCTGGTTTAGATTAAGTGAATAGTAAGCATATATTGACCCAATGACATCTGCAACAGCATCACTTGCACCAACTTCATGAAAATGGACCTTTTCCAATGTTTCTCCATGAACTGCACTTTCAGCTTTTGCAATCCTTTCAAACACATTCGCTGATGTTTTTTTAACTTCTTCAGGCAAATTCAAATCATTTATTTTTTCAATAAACTCATCATAATGGAGAGGTGGCTTTTTTTCAAGCATTTCAACATTACAATATGTTGATGCAATTCCATGCTTCTTGACTTTTTCAAAGGTCACTTCAACTTTTCCAAACTCATAAGCTGATTTTTCCATTATCTCCTTCAGTTCATTCTCATCTGCACCTAAATCAACTAGTGCGCCAATAATCATGTTTCCAGCTATTCCGCTAGATTGAGGGTCAATAATAATTGTCATAATAACTTTTCCTTTCAAGTAGTCTAATATAATAATTTAAATTAAATAATTTATATAATATATGTATAATTTGCTTAGGTCACAAAATGAAAATCAATATTATTGAAAAAGATTATGGGATTGCAATCAATAATCCGAATCATTTCCTGGCTTTCAGTGATTTCACTGTAAGCGATGGAATAGATATTGTTGAGAATGTCAATATCATCAAAGCTAAAGATGAGTATAAATCAACCGCCAAAAAGGCAGAGATCTTCAATCAATCTGAAAGGTCATATATTGCACAGGCATCACAATCCCTTGATTATTTCACAAACAATTATGATGACTTAACCATTTTCACATTTACAAGCAATGATGTTGTTGTGGAGGATTTCACTGACCATTTGAGGGTTGCCAATTCCAAAAAAGGATTTGGGGATGCAAGAATCAATATAAGTCATGTAATTTATATTGATAAAGTATTATCTCCAAAGGATTTGTTGAAAATCTTTAAAATCGCAACCAACATTAAAGCGAAAGTTTTGGCAAACATGGCACTGCCTTTACATATCCAGAATATTTTGAATACTGATGATTTTCTGGCAGTGTTGGCCAATGTTCCTGAAAATGACTTGGATAGTTTAGACATTAATAATTTGGATGTTGATAATGTTGATTTTGATGATTTAAAAATTAGAATTGAAGATGCTGTTGAAATCAGCATAGAAGATGCATTTGAAAAGCTGGAATTGACCTTTGGAATTCTCGATTATTTGGTGGCCGAAGGAATTCTTATAGGCGATTTGGTGGATGCTGGAATGGAACTTGCCGAGGGCGTTGAGGTAACCGATGAGTTAAGGGAAAAGATGAAGGTGCAAATTCTAAAATCCTTAACCGATATTAACGTCATCACACTTATTGCGGCAGCTATGAGGACTGAACAGGACTTAACCGGCAACCGCATAAGGGAAGTTGATGTAAGCGATGATTCTGCTTATCTCTATGCAGATGAAGTATTGGGATTGGCAATTGCTAATCAGATTGCCGGAACTAAGGCAGCTTTCAATTTTAAACGTTATGATGAAGCAAAACCAGGTATCATTTATGGATTGCCTCCCCTGCTGGATGATATCTTTGCAGGTTTGATAGCTGGTTGCATGTCAAAAATATTTGAGGAATAATTATGGAAGATGATAGTTACTTTGAAGATGAAGAATTTTCCCCAGTTAAATCTTTATTGGGGCTTTTAACCTTTTCAACAATTTTGCCGATTAGGGTGTATACTTCAATAGAGTATATGACTAAATTGACATGGTGCTGGCCGTTTATACATCTGTTCATTGGAATATTGGCAATGTTTTGCGGTTATATCTCTTTAAATATTCTGCATTTAAATTCATTCTTTGCAGCAGCTATTGTTTATGCATTTCTAATGATTATTTCAGGATATAACCATTTGGATGGCGTAATGGACATGGCCGATGGAGTCATGGTTCACGGCGATGCGGCCCGCAAGATTCGCGTAATGAAAGACTCATCTGTCGGTGCGGGAGGAGTTGCGACATTATTTTTAGTGGCTAGCTTAACAATTGCTGGAATTTACAATATCTTGGATTACAATTTCATTTTTGGAATCATCATATGTGAAATGGTTGCGAAAACATCCCTATTGACAACAGCACTTTTATCCAAACCGTTAACTCCGGGAATCGGAAGCTATTTCATATTTGAAACCAACGGTGCCAATTACCTGATATCCACACTGGTCGTCACTGCCATTGCAATTTTATTCGGTGGTTTTGTTGGTGTCAGCGGCGTTTTGGGAGCTATCGTTTCAGGAATGATAATTGCATTTATTGCAAAAAGAAATTTCGTATACGCGAATGGTGACGTTTTGGGAATGAGTAATGAGGTTGGTCGTTTAATGGCTTTGCTGTTCATGGCCGTAACTTTATTTTATTTCTAATTTTTCATTTTAAAAGCAATTTATTAACTTTAATTCAATAATTGCTTTTTAAAAAGCATTACTTTATTAATCAGGATTTGTATACTTATTTTTGATGTTATTTGCCACTTACCCACTCATACATCACCTCCATTTTATTATTTAAAAAACTTTCATTTAACCAATATCAATAGCCCATAATTCTCTAAAGCAAGTAAGTGGCATTTTCATCTTTTTTTACAAAATTATTATATATTTAAAATTCGAAATATTAGATTAATTATTTTTCAATTAATTTATTTTTCTTGATATTATGAAAGTCAATGTTTTAAGATTAGATCACAGACTAAAAAGAGACACTCGTATAACAACTCACGTATGTTTAACCGCCCGTGCTTTTGGAGCCAGCAAAATTTTCCTTGCCGGTGAAAGGGATAATAACCTTATGGAAAACGTAAGGGACACCGCTTCAAGATTCGGGGGAAATTTTGAAATAGAATATACTGAAAGCTATATGAGTGTTATCAATAAATGGAAAGCCGACGGCGGAAAAGTGGTGCATTTAACAATGTATGGTTCTCAAGCTCATGAGATTGCACCTGAAGTCAGAGAAGATGGTTCAGATATCCTGATTATTGTCGGAGGTTCCAAAGTTCCTGGAAAAGTGTATAAGGCTGCAGATTGGAATGTGTCAGTAACAACCCAACCACATTCGGAAGTATCTTCACTTGCAGTATTCCAGCATTTGCTGATGGATGGAGCGGAATTCGATTTGGAATTTGAAAATCCTGTGCTTGAAGTTATTCCAACAGCACATGGAAAAACAGTAAATATTCACAACGAAAACCGTTAAGAGATGAAATCATCAAGTCTCTTAATTGCTTTTAATTTTTCATCTTTTTTTATTCTTGCCTGGTCAAGCGCATCTCTGATGGTTTGAATTGAATTGTCATAGACTTCCCTGTCAACCGGATATGGAAACCCATCTTTGCCTCCATGCGTAAAGCTATATTTTACAGGGTCTTTCCAGCTTGCAGGTTCTCCATAAACTAAATCGGATATTAATGCAAGTGCTCTTATTTTTTTTTGACCGATTCCCTGAAGTAAAATAAGTTCTTCATAATTTTCAGGTTGAATTTCATAAGCTCTTGTAAGCACTTCAAATTCCGTATCTGAAATGTCCATGTCTAAAACAGGGTGATGCGCAGGCATTGTAAAGTCTTCTAAAAGCATTTGATTATCTTTTCTTTTGAAATATTGTCTTAAATGATTTGGATTGTCATTAATCAAATCAACGCTTATCTTTTGGGCTTCTTTGCTTTCATCAGCGGACATATTCAGGGTTTGGGGTGTTATCTTGTCGCAGGAAATTCCGCTGTGTGGATCATTCAGGAGGTCATCCACTTCCTTGCCTAACCAGTGATATCTTCGAGCATACTTATTTTCGGTATTCAATCCTTGCTGAACGACAGCCCAATCCCCCTTTTCTGTGATGAAGAAGTTGTGCTGGTACAGCGTATAGCCGTCCTGAATGCACGAATTGTCAATCTTTGCTGATAGCTTGCTGGTTTCAACAAGTTTTTCAGTTGTTTTTGTTTTAAGGTTGAATATGTCTCCTGCATGCTTTATTCCATCTGGAGTTTTTCTGGATTTGGCGCCTTTGCCTCCAGTCAAATAGATTCCATGTTCTTCTGGGCTTAAAGATGCTTTCAGGGCGCCTAGGGTGGTGGTTGTAGTTCCGGAGGAATGCCAATCGAAACCCAACACGCAGGAAAATGCCTGAAACCAGTAAGGGTTTGAAATTCTATTCAGGAATTCATTTAGGCTGTATTCTTCGATAATGACTGAAGCCAAAGCTCCTGATAGTTCCACCATTCTTGAAAATAGCCATTTTGGCGGATGCCCTCCATGGAGCGGTAGGTTGACTGCACCTCTTCTTTGCATGAATAATATTTTTTATTTAATTTTATAATATTTTTTAGAAAGAGCATTTGAAAAGTATTTTAAACAAAACTTTAATATACTAATTACTGATATATTTTATAATGTTATATTTATTAACAAATTATTTAATCAAAATTATTAAGGAGCGTAATTATTATGGCTGTAGATAACGGAGATTTTGTAAGAGTAAATTTTACAGGTAAAGTTAAAGAAACTGATGAAGTATTTGATACCACTTATGATGAAGTTGCACAAGAAGCAGGTATTTTTGAAGAAAATAAAACCTATAAACCAATTCCTATTGTTGTTGGTGGAAACCACTTATTACCTGCAATTGAAGAAGCAATCATTGGATTAGAAGAAGGAGACACCAAACATATTGAAGTTGATTCCGATAATGCATTTGGTCCTAGAGACCCTAAAATGATCCAATTAGTGCCTATGAAAGAATTCAGAAAACAAGGCATGAATCCTGTTCCAGGTATGAGAATCCAATCTGAAGGCGCAAGCGGTAAAATCTTAACCGTAAACGGCGGAAGAGTAAAAGTAGATTTCAATCACGAATTAGCAGGAAAAGATTTAATTTACGATGTTCAAGTAACTGAAATCATCGAAGATGAATCAGAAAAAATCAAAAGTATGATTGAGTTACACTACTCCAACCCTAATGTTGACATCGATAAAACCGAAATCAGCATCGAAGACGGTGTTGCAAACATCAAATTAGATGAAATGGCTAAATTCGACCAACAATCTTACATGGACATTACCTTTGCAAGATTCAGAATAGCTAAAGATATTTGGGATAACATCGATGAAATTACCAAAGTTAATTTCGTTGACGGATTCGAAAAAAGAGAAGAATCCGATGATGAAGAAGACGAAGAATAATTTCTTTGTCTAAATTTTTTTTCCCTTGTGGATAGCCACTATCCCAGGGATTTTTTCTACTTTTAATTCAAACATGGCTTCCATGCCCTCATTTTCAAATAGAACACATTTTTTTTCAAGAACTTTGTTTGTAAGCAATGCAGCTACCGGCGGGGTAATTACAAAAATAGAATTGTTTTTTTCCAGTGCATTTGTGGTATCATCACTTAACATTCCCTTTCCGATATGGATTTTGACACCATTTTCGCTTAATATAGGTATTGATGATTCTATTTCTACTTTGCTGCTTGTTGTTGGAGCAATTCCCGCATCGCTAAAGGCAGTATGCATGATAACGCTTCCATTCAAATCGATAGGGACTTCATCATTTTCAATTAAGCCAACTAACTGGGGCAGCGCCGCATCACGGCCAGTATAGATAGTGCCTGAAACGGTAATCTGGTCTCCAACATTCAGACCTTCCAAATCTTCATCGGTAATCGGGGTGGTTAAGTGTTTCATACTAATACTCTGTTCTGATTTTTAATAAATTTTTTAATTTATCATGATTTTTGATAAGATATTTAAATGTTCATTAATAAAGATATATACATTCTATATTTATTTATGATGAATAGGTTAGGAGATTATTAAATTGATTGTTATTGATGAGAATTTATGTAAAGGATGTCATCTTTGCTTGTTCATGTGCTACAAGAATGTATATGCAATATCTCCTGAAACTAATAAAAAAGGCGTACAATTGCCTTATGTTAATTTCGAAGATAGATGTACTAAGTGCGGCACTTGCGAAGTTGCATGTCCTGATCAAGCTATTACAGTAGATTTGCCTGAAAATTGGTGGATGAATGAAGAGAATGATATTAACTTCAATCCTAATTTTACAAAGGGGAAAAAGTAGGTGTTAAAAATGGCTCAAGAATTTTTTATTCAAGGAAATGAAGCATGCGCTAAAGGTGCAATAGCTGCAGGTTGTAGATTTTTTGCAGGTTATCCAATCACTCCATCTACAGAAGTTGCAGAAACTCTTGCACGCGAATTACCGAAAGTAGGAGGGTCATTTGTTCAGATGGAAGATGAAATCGCATCTGCAGGCGCTATTATTGGAGGTTCATGGGGAGGAACCAAATCCATGACAGCTACCTCAGGACCGGGTATTTCATTAATGCAGGAAAACATAGGATATGCGTTTATGAGCGAAACCCCTATTGTTATTGTTGATGTTCAAAGAGGTTCTCCATCAACCGCTCAGCCAACAATGACTTCACAAAGTGATATGATGCAGGCACGTTGGGGTTCTCATGGTGATTATGAACCAATCGCTCTTGCACCATCCAGCGTTCAGGAATTTTTCGATTTCACAATTAAGGCATTCAACTTGGCAGAAGAATTCAGGGTTCCTGTATTCGTAATGGCAGATGAAATTGTCGGCCACATGAGAGAAAAGATTACTGTTGAAGACGATATTGAAATCGTTCCAAGAAAAAGGCCTGAAAAATCTGATGATTATTTGCCGTTTGAAAATACTGAAAACGGAACAAATCCCATGCCGGCATTCGGTGACGGATTCAATATTCACGTAACCGGATTGACACACGATGAAAGAGGTTATCCGGACACTAACAATCCCGAAACTCATCAAAAACTTGTTCAAAGAATTTGCGATAAGATATTGAATAATAAAGATAAAATCTGTTCTGTCAAATCTCAAAACTGTGAAGATGCAGACATGATAATTGTATCATACGGTTCTCCTGTAAGGTCCGTTGGGGAAGCAGTCACAAAAGCAAGAGAAGACGGTTTGAAAGTTGGTTACATTAAAATCGATACTCCTTGGCCGTTCCCTGATGAGCAACTCCTGGAATTGGCATCCAACGCAAAAGATGTTTTGGTCGTAGAAATGAATTTGGGTCAAATGTATTATGAAGTTGACCGCGTACTTGGAAAAGGTGCCGATGTTCACTTGATGGGTGTAATCGGAGGGGTTATGCCAACTCCTGATGAAATTGTAGAAAAAATTAAAGAGATAGGAGGAAACTAAATGTCACAACATAAAGAGAACAGATTTCTCCCTTATATGAGAGAAGATAGATTGCCTCATATTTTTTGCCCAGGTTGTGGAAATGGAGCTATCATCAATGCATTCCTTGCAGCTATGGAAAAAGCTGAAATGGATTTTGACAATATAGCTATGGTTTCAGGAATTGGTTGTTCCTCAAGAATTCCAGGTTATTTAAATTGTGATTCTCTCCATACAACTCACGGAAGGGCCTTAAGTTTTGCAACCGGTTTGAAAGTTGCAAATAAGGATTTGGATGTAGTTGTTTTCACTGGAGACGGTGATGCTGCTTCCATTGGTGGTAACCATTTGATTCACGCGGCAAGAAGAAACATTAATCTTACTGTAATATGTATCAACAATAATATTTATGGTATGACTGGTGGGCAAATCAGTCCTACATCTCCTAAAGGCAGTTTCGGAACAACAGCTCCATACGGTAATAGGGACACTCCATTTAACCTAGCTGAACTTGTTGCTGCTGCAGGAGCATCCTATTCCGCAAGATGGACCACTGTTCAAATTGAAAATCTTGTGCTCGCAATAAAAGACGGTTTAAAAAATCCAGGATTTTCATTTATTGAAGTTGCCACACAATGCCCTACTTATTATGGTCGTAAAAATAAACTCAGGACTCCTACAGCAATGGCAGCAGTAATGAAAGCAAATACTGTATTCAAATCTGCAGCAGATAGGATGAGTGCAAAGGAATTAGAAGGAAAAATAGTTGTCGGTGAATTCGCCAATAAACAAAAAGATGAATTCACACAAGGCATTGAGAATATCAGTGTAGAGAAATCTGGTAAGAAAACTCTTATCAATTCAGCATATGAATCAGAATTATAGGTGGATGTTATGAGAACTGAAATAAGAATTGGTGGATTTGGAGGTCAAGGTGTTATCCTTGCAGGAATTATTTTAGGTAAAGCCGCAAGTATCTTTGATCAAAAAGAAGCTGTTCAAACTCAATCTTACGGTCCGGAAGCTCGTGGGGGAGCTTCTAAATGTGAAGTTGTTATCAGCGATACCGAAATCGATTACCCTAAATTTCAAAGTCCCGATATTTTAATCGCAATGTCTAACGAAGCTTTAATAAAGTATATCGTTGACTTGAAAGACAATGGAACTTTGATTGTTGATCCAGGAACAACAGATATTGAAGATGTAAGAGAGTTCATTGATGAACATGACATTAAAGTTTATGAAGCTCCAGCTACAAAAACAGCAACCGATGAAATCGGCCTTAAGATTGTAGCCAATATCGTTATGGTCGGAGCAATTACAAAAATTACAGAGGTTATATCAAAAGAAGCTGCTATGAAAGCTATTGAAGACAGCGTTCCTAAAGGAACAGAAGAGAAAAACATTAAAGCTTTCGAAGCAGGATATGCTTTAGTGGAATAGGTGTAAATATGAGATTTTTTGAAAATGTAGCAAAACAAATTTTTAACGATGAAGGAATTCCAATTTTGGAAGGGCATATTGCAAATTATCCTGAAGAAGCAATGGCTATTTCTTCAGAGATGGGAGTGCCTGTTGTTATTAAAGCGCAAGTTTTAACCGGTGGAAGAGGTAAGGCCGGTGGTGTAAAATTCGCGGACAACCCTGGTGAAGCTTTAAAAGTTTCAGAAGAAATTTTAGGAATGGAAATTAAGGGTGAAAAAGTAAAACACTTGTTAGTTGAAGAAAAAGCAGAGATTCTCAACGAATTTTTCGTAACCGTTTCAGTTGACAGGGGCGCTAGAAGGCCTGTAATCTTAGCAAGTAAGGAAGGCGGAATTGAAATTGAAAACTTGGCTAAAACAAACCCTGAAAAAATTATTAAATATTGTCCAAATCCTTTGCTTGACTTTTTACCATATGAAGCACGTGAAATCGCACGTAAGATGGGCGTTTCATCAGAATTAATTTCTCCGATGGGTGATATTATATGGAAATTATACAATGTTTTTACCAAATATGATGCTGTCACTGCTGAAATAAACCCATTGGTATTAACTCCTAAAGGGCTAATAGCTGCTGATGCAAAGTTGGTCGTTGAAAACGATTCATTGTTCAGACATCAGGCTTTAGTTGACAGACTCCACTATAAACCGAAAGCTGTTGATTTTGTTCAGTTGGATGGGGACATTGCAGTTATTGGAAATGGTGCAGGTTTAACATTGACTGCTATGGACATGATTAAGCTTAACGGAGGCGAACCGGCAACATTCCTGGATATTGGTGGCGGAGCTTCAGAGCATATTATCAATCAGGCTTTAAATATTGTATTGAACTACGACCCAGTCAAAGTAGTGTTCTTGAATGTTTTAGGAGGAATTACTAAAGCTGACGACGTAGCTCGTGGTGTAATCAAAGCATTGGAACAAGCAGAACGCAAGGTTCATATTGTTATCAGATTAACCGGTACCAATGAAGAAGAAGGCCAAAGGCTTTTAGAAGAAGCAGGCATTCCATTTGAAACTTCAATGGAAAAGGCTGCTAAAAAGGCAGTTGAACTCTGTGAAGAAATAAAAGCGGAGGGCAGATAAATGAAATTCTTTGCCATTAATGGTTCCCCAAGACCAAAATGTAATACTGCACTGCTTTTGGATAAGGCATTAGAAGGCGTAAAATCAGTTTTTCCAGATGCGGAAGTTGAAAGGATTAATTTATATGATTTTCCATTCCATGGATGCAAGAGCTGTTTTGCATGTAAGGTAGTCAATGGAAAACATTATGGCAAATGCGTTCAAAAAGATGATTTAAAACCTATTCTAGAAGAAGTTGTTGAATCTGATGGCATTATATTGGGTTCACCAATCTATTTGAGCGATGTTACTGGGAATATGAGATGCTTTTTAGAGCGATTCTCATTTCCATTCGTTGCTTATAGCAAAACCGAAGTAGTTGAGCATAAAAGGATGCCATTGGCTTACATCTATACAATGAATGCATCCGAAGAAATCTCTCATCAAATCGGTTATCACGATCTCCATGACCACTTTGAAAGGGGATTGGCTTTGACATTTAGTGAGATTGACCATCTCTATGTCTATGAAACATATCAGTTTAAGGATTATTCCAGGTATGTTTCCGATGTATTTGATGAAAGTGAAAGAAGGGAAATCCGTAAAAACAGGTTTCCTAAAGATTTGGAATCTGCATTTGAGTTGGGTAAAAAAATAGCTATTCGAGCAAAACAACTCGACTGATTTCAGATTCGTTCACTATTTCTTTTCCACATTCAGCACCTATTTTTTGAGCAAAACTCTTAACCTCATCAAATAATGGCATGTTGTCCATTGTCAAGCGTTCACGAGAGGAACCGACACACATATATGCCTTGATTTCTACAAAATCAGGGTCTGCTTTTTTTATTAATTTGGCATATTCTTCAGGCTGTTCCATATTTCTTCCCCTAACGCAGGTATTTCGTATGCATGTACGGGAGTCAAAGCTAGCTAACGTTTCAAGTGATTCGTTTAAATTGCTCCAAGCATCATTTATTCTAGGTCTGCACACGTCATTAAATATTTTCTCGTTGGGTGCATCCAAGGAAAGATACAATTGGTAAGGATCGTTTTCCAGATTTCTGAGCCTTTCGACACATTGGCCGTTGCTTACAACAAATGTTGTAAAATCCCTTCTGTTAAACTCACCAATCAACTCATCAATTTTAGGATAAAGTGTCGGTTCGCCGGCTAGGGAAATTGCTGCATTATTCGGGTTTTTCATCTCTTCCAATTTTTTCTTGTTGGCTTTGTCATTTCCATAAAAACCGCATAACAAGTTGTTCTGTGCTTTAATAGCTTCGTTCACTATTGTTTTTGGGTCATCATATTCATCATCTTCCCAGTGGGTTTGCGTATAAGTCAGGTCTCTCCAGCAAAACTCACATTCCTGCTGGCAGTTCGGCACTGCTGGAGACATTTGAAGGCATCTGTGGGATTGGATTCCATAGAACTTTTCCTTATAGCAAACACCTTTGTCTGAAATGCTTTGACGAGTCCAATGGCATGTTTTGACTGCCGCATGCCCATGGCTTCCGACGAATCTATATCCGCTTTTTTCTAATTTTTCTATTTGGTTTTTATTGAATGACATATTAAGTTTATGTTATATATTTTCTAATAATTTAAATATTCGGTAAATTAAAATATTATATATAAAAATTAATCGGGGATACTATGGATACACCAATTGTAATATTGAATTATAAAACTTATTTGGAATCTAGTGGAATAAAAGCATTGGAACTTGCACATGATTTGGAAAGTGCAGCTAATGAATCTGGGATTACTATGGTTGCATCTCCTCAGGCAGCAGATATCTATAGGATTCATGAAGAGACTTCCCTTCCTATTTTCGCACAGCACATTGACCCAATTTCTCCTGGAGGACATACTGGGTCTAATTTAATCCAAACCTTAATTGAGGCAGGCATCAGCGGCTCATTGATAAACCATTCAGAAAATAGAATGAAATTGGCTGACATCGATGAAGTCGTTAAATTATGCAGGGCTAATGAAATAGAATCCTGCGTTTGCACTAATAATATAGAAACTTCAAAAGCGGTTGCTGCTCTTGCTCCTGATGCTGTGGCTGTCGAACCTCCGGAATTGATTGGTACTGGTATTCCTGTATCTCAAGCACAACCTGAAGTTGTGGAGGATACCGTAAAAGAGGTCAAAGCAATCAATAAAAATATTAAGGTATTGTGTGGCGCTGGAATAACCACTGGGGATGACATGAAAGCCGCAATGGATTTGGGTGCTGATGGTGTATTGCTTGCATCAGGAATCATTAAAGCTGAAAGTCCAAAAGATGCTTTGCTTGATTTGGTTAGTAAGTTATAAAAGCTTATAATTTAATAAATATTCATGAGTGAGATAAATGGCAGATAAATTTAATACAATTGATGATTTTGATATTGAAGATAAGACTGTACTTGTTAGAATTGATATTAATGCTCCTGTAGATCCAAGTTCAGGTATTATATTGGATGATACAAGATTGAAACTTCATTCCCAAACTGTTAAGGAATTATCCAATAAGGGAGCTAAGGTTGTACTCCTTGCACACCAAAGCCGTCCGGGCAAAAAGGATTTTACAACTTTATCTCAGCATGCCGAAGCATTGTCTGAAATTTTAAATTTAAGAGTCAAATACATCGATTCCCTGTTTTCCAATGCAGCCAAAGAGGCTATCAAATCTCTCAAAGCTCATGAAATATTACTTCTTGAAAATGCACGTTTCTTTTCTGAAGAATCACTTTCAAGAACTCCTGAAGAGCAATCAAAAACATTGCTTGTAAGAAACTTATCTCCATTAATTGATTATTTTGTAAATGATGCATTTGCGGCCGCTCACAGGTCACAGGCATCTTTAGTTGGTTTTACAGTCAACACTCCTTCCGCTGCAGGTCGTGTAATGGAGGAGGAACTGACCGTAATTCAAAATGCATTGGACAATGTTGAACATCCGTGTGTATTCCTTCTTGGAGGAATGAAGCCTGAAGATTCCATTGATGTTATGGAAAATGTTTTAGGCAATGGAACAGCAGATTCCGTCCTAACAACAGGTATTGTCGGAAACATTGTTTTATGGGCTGCTGGTGTTGATATTGGTCAGGTAAATAAGGATTTCATAGCAAGCAGAGGATATGAGAACATGGTCGAGAAAGCCAAAGAGCTCATAGACAGGTTCGGTGACAAGGTCAAGTATCCTATTGATGTTGCATGTGAAATCGATGGTGAACGTGTGGATTATGACCTGGGAGATATTCCAAATGAAGCCATCTTTGACATTGGTGTAAAGACCATTTCAATGTATGCTAATGAAATCAGAAACGCAAAATACATTTTTGCAAACGGTCCTGCCGGCGTATTTGAAGACCCTAAATTTGCAATGGGTACTGAAGATTTAATCAACGCAATGGCAAGTTCTAAAGGTTTCTCATTAATCGGTGGAGGTCATATTGCCGCTGCTACTGCAGGTCTCGGACTGGAAGATCAGATGAGTCACTTGAGCAGTGGTGGTGGAGCTTGCATCAGCATGCTTGCCGGTAAAAAGTTAGCTGCCGTAGAGGCACTTAAAAACTGTAAAAAATAATATTTTTTTACAACTTTTTTTTTAAAAAAATAGGGATTAGCTATTAAAAATATTTAATAGCTCTTCAGATGATTTTTTCGGATTATCAGAACTCATTATTGCACTCACAACAGATAATCCTGCAATTCCAGTATCTTTCAGTTGGCTTGCGTTTTCTAAGGTAATGCCGCCTATCGCAACTGTTGGAATATTTATTGATTCGGTAATTTCTTTTAGATCTTCTTTTGTTATTGAAGGAGCGTCATCTTTGGTTTCGGTTGGAAATACTGCTCCTGTTCCAATATAATCTGCACCATCTCTTTCAGCTTTTTTTGCCTCTTCGATGGTTGCGGCTGAAACTCCAAGTATCTTATCTTTACCGATCAGTTTTCTTGTAATGTCGCAGGGCATATCGCTTTGGCCGACATGGACTCCATCAGCATCTATGGCCAGTGCAACATCGACTCTATCGTTAATGATTAACGGTACATTGTATTTTGTTGTAATTTCTTTAACTTGCAATGCCAAATTATAAAATTCCAGGGTATCTGCAGTCTTTTCTCTGATTTGAACTACACTTACTCCTCCTTTTATTGCTTCTTCAATGGTGTTAAGGAATTTTTCCACATCATCGCTGTTGTCAGTTACAAGATAAAGAGATAAATCTATGTCTTTCATAATATCATGATATTTGATTCTTCAACTAAGCTTTCGGCATTAGTCTTGTAAAGGTAATCTATTAAGTAAGTTCTAAATGAACCTGTTCCTTCATCTTTTTCGTCAACCTTGGCTCTTGCTTTTTCACCGGCAAGATTCATAGCTAAAATAGCAACCAGTGTTCCTTCTAGAGGTGTTGATCCTCCTACGCAGCTTCCAACAATTGAAGACAACATGCATCCGCTACCTGTAATCAAAGGCATCATATCGTCTCCGTTGTCAATCGCTATGGTTGTTTCACCGTCGCTTAAGATGTCGATAGGTCCGCTTGCGAGTACTGTCGTGTTCAATTTCTTTGCAAGCTCTTTTATTATTTCTCCATTTGCAGCTAAATTCTCTTCAGTGATTATGTCATCAGCATTAACGTCAACACCTTTTGCAGTATTGTTTTCATCAATAACACCTGTCAATTTTGCTATTGCTTTGATTTCACTGATGTTTCCGCGAATGGTGGTCATTTGATAATTTTCAATAAGATTTAATGTGGTTTCATTTCTTAATTCTGTCACTCCAACTCCTACAGGATCAAGAACGATTGGTGTTCCTGTTTCATTTGCAACTTTTGCACTCACGTTCATTGATTTGATTTGTTCTTTGCTTAATTTTCCTATGTTGATTACTAAAGCATCGGCTATTGTCACGACTTCTTCAAGCTCTTCTGCATCTTCTGCCATGAATGGAGACCCTCCGATTGCAAGAACGGCATTGGCACAATCGTTTATTGTCACTGAATTGGTTATGCAGTGAGTTAAAGGGTTTTTTGCTTTTATTTCTGTTAATGATTTTGTGATTTTTTCTTTTAATTTATCATCATTTATCATGGTTATTAATATAAAGAAATTAATATTTAAGTTTTTGTTGAACTTTCATTGTTTTATCGCAAAGTATTTAAAGGACTTTAAACATAATTTATGTTGTTCTATAATATAGAGCTAAGCCTCGGTGGCTCAGTCTGGTAGAGCGCGAGACTTGTAATCTCGTGGTCGCGGGT
>NZ_CAMVEE010000020.1 GCF_947166415.1 uncultured Methanobrevibacter sp.
ATTAGCTATTTCGTATAGGTGATGGGTTTCAGCTTCTAATCTGTCAAAATAATCCATTTTATCGCCACAAATTACAAAAATTAATTCAGTAATAATCTATTGATTCTCATAATATTAATAGTATTTGATGATGTGAAAATCCGCAATTTTTCATGAAAAATCATGTTGAAAAATATTTAAATATATTGTAAAAGATACCTTTAAATTGTAATCGGTAGTCGAACTTTATTTTATTATTGCTATTTTGGTGATAAAAATGTCAAACAAGAAACCAGTAAATGCCATGTATGGTAGCAAAATGAGTTTGAATCTTGACAAACTCAAGAAAGACAGTAAAAAAAATGAAGAAAAAGTTGAGGAAGTTCCGGTTGACGTCGAACCTGTTGAAGAAAAAGTCGTAGAAGACATCAAGGAAGATGTTGAGGAAGTTCCTGCAGAAGATGAAACCGAAGAAGAAACCTCTGAGGAGGTTGTTGATGAAGTTCCTGAAGAGGAAGTAGTTGAAGAAGCTTCTGATGATGTTGTTGAAGAAGTAGTTGAAGAGGAAGCTGTTGAAGAACCTGCTGCAGAAGAGGTTGTTGAAGAACCTGTTGAAGAGGAAGCTGTTGAAGAACCTGCTGCAGAAGAGGTTGTTGAGGAAGCTCCTGAAGAGGAAGTAGTTGAAAAAGCTCCAAAAGCAGAGTCCAATGAAAGATCCATAGATAGCTTGAAAAAGGAAATTGCCGAAAAGGCAGAAAAGCTATCCAACCAATCAAGCGAACTCAACTATTTGACCAATAAGATAATTCCAAAGCTCAAAAAAGAGAATTCCGAGCTGAAAAGCCTTAAGATGGAATTGACAGACGCTTTGGAAAAAAGTACCAGAAAATACTTCGATCAGTTGGATATCAATGCTGATTTGACTGACAAGATAGGAAAACTTGGTGCTGATGCGGCCGTCAATAAGGTAAGGGCCGACAAACTTGAAAAAGAACTTGGAACAATTAAAGATGAATACGAAGCTAAAATCGCTGATTTGAAAAAGGAAATCGAGTCAATCGACCTTTCAGAAATCGATACCTTAAAGGATGCAAATCAAAAATTAAACAATAAAATCAGTGAGCTTAAAGGCAAATTGGACAGTTCCAAGGACAAAAACAGCCAACTTCAAGATGAAGTCGACGAGCTAAGAAAAGACTTGATTGAAATAGGCGATTATAAGGATGAAGTGGATAGGCAAAACAATCAGACCATTTCCAAATACGAAGAGGAAGTGTCTTCACTCAAGACACAACTGAAAGTTAAGGAAAGCAGTTATGACAAGCTATCCAACGAATCAAACAAGGCCATTTCCGATTTGAGAAAGCAAGTCGCAAAACTTGAAGAGGCATTGGAAGAAAAATCCAATAAAGGATTGTTCAAAAGATTCAAATAGATGATTAATTTCATCTATAACTTATTTTTTTTATGAAGACTGATGCTTATTTTATGAATGAAGCCATTGCGGAAGCTGAAAAATCCCTGGCTGAAGGAGGCATACCTATCGGTGCAGTGCTGGTTAAGGATGATGAAATCATTTCCAGAGGACACAATAGGCTTATCCAAAACGGCTCCGTACTTCTGCATGCGGAAATGGATGCTATCGAAAATGCAGGCCGTCTGAATCATGAGGATTATGTAAAGTGCACATTATACACCACACTGTCCCCATGTCCGATGTGTTCCGGTGCGGTGATACTGTACAACATACCGAAAGTCGTGATAGGCGAAAACACAACACTGATGGGTGCGGAAGGCCTGCTTGAATGCAATGATGTTGAAGTGGTGGTCCTGAATGACGCCAAATGCAGGGACCTGTTTTTGGATTTCATAAGCGAAAATCCTGAAGTTTGGGATGGCGAACTTGCGAAAGTGGGAAACACAACCGAGGTGAAATGATGGAGATTATTGTAACTGACGAACGTGATGAAAGGTTTATAGAGTTTTGCGATTCATTCGGCTGTTCGGTGGAGGAACCTCAGGTAGTGCTGCTTCTAAACAGCTTCAAAAAGATCGTAGGCTGCGCCAGCTTCAAGGTGTATGATTCAGAGTCCTGCGAAATAACAACATTGTTCTTGAACTCATACGATGACCGTGAGAGAATCGCCTACAAACTGATCAGGCAATTGGAGAAAATAGCTATTGACTATGAATTCAAAAGCGTCGTCGTCAGCTTCGACAGCAGGGAAGATATCCTTATCGAGATATTTGAAAAATTGGATTATCGCTTTGTAGATGATTTGCTGATGAAAAAAGAGTTTAAAAGTTTGATTTAACTAATTTTTAAAATGCTTATTTTAATGTCCCTGATTCATACTTTTAAAATGATTATCCTTTTAAAGCAATATTTCATTGGTTTTTATTGAATGTTTTTTGACTTTTTTTGCGCTGCAGTTGTTGCGTTTCTGGAAACATTTCGCAATGTTTATATTATTGTGCGCATATAAACTAATCTTGTAAAGCAAATGTTATTATGTATAAAGTATATTTTAATAAATTTGCTTTATTATTTGATAACAGTTAGTTTAATTAATCACTTCAAACTAAGTTATTAATAGTTATTGAGATCGTACTTTTGAAAGCTTCATTGATTTTATAAATTTAGTTTAAACTAATTATTAAATTAAATGGGGACTTAAATTTGAAATTAAATAAACTCATCTTAGTTAGTTTATTTTTACTGGCAATCCTATGTTTGGGTGCCGTCAGTGCACAGGAAGTGACTTCCCAAACAGATGTAGGGCAGAATCAGGATGATTTGATTCCTGTTCCGGAAGTTAGTGAAGATACAACTATCGAAGATACACAAATAGCAAGTATTAACGATAACGATAAACTGACTGCATCAGATGAGGATACTGTTGGAATTGCGGAAGAAAAAGAAGTTTCTGCAGTCGAAACACTTGATGTGATTTCAGACAACGGAACTTCCGGCAACGAATCCGATAGTATCACTGTCGATGTGACAAACGTATACAAGGGTGAGAACAATACAATCACTGTAACTGTACCTGAAGCAACAGGAACTGTAGAGATTACCGTGGGTAACATAACATACACTCCAAGCTTTGTTGATGGTGTGGCTACACAAACTATTTCTCAATACGATGACGGACTGAACACCGTAACAGTCAAATATAATGATATCATTAAAGAAACTGTTTTTAAGGCGCTTGACGGTGTTGTGACCAATGAGACTTTTTCCGATTACTTTGAAATTGTTGGCAAGTATTATGAATTAATGAGCTTTATTCCTGAAGGTGCGACTTTAGACTTTAGGGGTGTTGTTCATGTTGAATATTCATTTGACAACGCTCTAAGGATTAATATTAACAAGCCGATTAATATAATTTCATCCACCAAGGATGGGGTGATTGATTATATGGGAAACTTGTGGGTTCTTGCCACTGCTGATGGCTGTAATTTCTCAAATATTGAGTCAGTAGGTGGTATAACTGTTTTTTCTTATAATTTTGCCTTAAGCAATTCATTTGTTTCTTATTTTTCTGGTAATGATTATTGCAAAGTATCAAACTCAACATTTGATTCATCATTTGACCTTGGATCTAATTCAGTAATTTCAAATTGTACTATTAATAGCCAATGGGGAACTGGGATTCACAAATTTGATAATGTCACTGTAACTGATTCTACTTTTAATCAGGGCATTCTAATAAGGGCTAATCAGGCCGCCATACCTAATGTTGACTTTATAATATCAAATTGTATTATCAATGGTGATTTGACATTAACTAATGTGGGAGATACTTTAATTGAAAAAAATGTTATTTTCGGTAGTATTACAATTAAAGGTAAAAATATTCATATTAAAAATAATACTGTTAGGGCATACTCATCTAATTATGCCGTTTCAATTGCTTCTACAAGTGATAAGGATAATGTGATTGTAGATAATGTCCTTTATTCAAAAAATTATTGTGGAAATAACGCAGTTTCATTGAATAATTGGGCTGTAAACACAATTGAAAACAATACTCCTACACAGATTGATTTGGGAATCAATATGACTGTAGACACTATATTTTACGATGAAAACACTACAGTTACAGTAAATATGTCTGGTGTTGAAGGCAATGTTACATTCTATCTCAATAATCAACCGATATCTGTTGTTGAATTAAGCAACGGCATTGCAACACAAATTATTGATGGAATGTATAACGTCGGTTCCAATGATATTTCCGCAGTATATGAAGACAAAATAAATGATCTTTACGCTATAAATCGCATTTCATTAACTGTAAACAAAGTCGATTGTATTGTTGGATTGGTTTATGATAATGCAACTGAAGGAAAAACAACCACTGTTGATGTAGTTTTACCTAGTGATGCAAATGGTACTATTATTTTCACCATAACTAATGGAGATTATACCATTACAATCAATCAGGTTGCAAATGGCAGTCAGAATATAATCAAGATTCCTGCATTGTTTGAAGGTAATTACACAATTTCTGCTGTTTTCAACAGCATTAAGTATGTGGTCAATTCTTCTAGCGGAATTATCAGTTTTGTTCATGTTCCTGTGTATAAGTTGTCTGCTAAGGCTATTAGTATGGATTATTATGATGGAACCAAGTATAAGGTTCTTGTAACCAAGGATGGTAAGGCTGTCGGAGCTGGTGAAATCGTAAAAATCACATTCAACGGCAAAACCACAAGCGTAAAAACCGATAAAAACGGTTACGCAACACTAGCATTAAACGCAGCTCCAAAAACATACACAATAAAAGCCGTATACCAAGGAAAAACAATATCAACCAAAGTAGTAATCAAAAACGTCTTAAAAGCAAACAACTTAGCTAAGAAAAAAGCAACAACAATCAAATACACAGCTACCCTCAAAAACAGCAAAGGCAAAGCGATTGCAGGAAAAGTAGTAAAATTCAAAATCAAAGGAAAAACATACTCTGCAAAAACCAACAGCAAAGGAGTAGCAACAGTAGCACTCAAGAACTTAGCCGTCGGAAAATACTACATCATATCCTCATACGGAACATGCACAGTTAAAAAACTAATAACAATCAACAAATAAGGGGATTTTATAATGAACTTTAATAAAATTATATTAATTAGCTTATTATTACTGGCCATTGTCAGTTTTGGAGCTGTTAGTGCAGCGGATAATGCAACTGATGATGCAACAACATTAACTGTGCAACCAACTTCAGACGATATGGCTATTCAAGATAGCGAATTAGACAGTAATTTGGCATTGGAAGATAATGTTGAAGAAGAAAATGTACTTGAAACTGCCGATTCAGGCGGTGAAATAGTTTCTGGTGAAAACGAAGAAGTGTTAAATGATCCTGTGTCATTTGTCATAACCAATGAAACTTTCAATAACTATTTTGACAGTGAAGGCAGATTATTGGATTCAGTACCTGAAGGGGCAACATTGGACTTCCAGGGTTCCATTGTAGCATCCGATAATATTAAAGCGATTTACATCAATAAATCAGTAAATATTATTTCATCAACCAAGGATGCAACAATTACATTAAACACAGTAAATGGTGAATTGGGAAAAGAGAATATTGCTGGTAGGTTTATGATTGATAGCGTTTCAGCAGTTATAATCAAAGATATTGTGTTTAACAGAACTCAAATGTTAATATTTGACTCAAGCAGTGTTGTTTTAGACAATATCAGCTTGATTTCTGATAATTACAGGATTGTTGAAGAAGGTAGTAGTGCACAAATACGTAAAACTCCTTTCATGAAACTTTCTAATATTAATGGTTTCACATTGAAAAATAGTTACTTATATCTTCACAATATTGGATCTAAGATTATTGATTTCACTGATACAAAAGAAGTTTTGATAGATAATAATACTATATATGGATATGCGGATGAGCCTAATAATGAACAAAGAGTTAACGGCGTGATTATGTTCTCAAATTACGTTGACACATCTGTAAATATCACTAATAATAATATTGATGTCAAAGAGTATATGGTTGCCAATAATATTTTAGCCAAAAATATTTTGTTTGAGAATAATACCCTAACACATCAAGACGCATACAATGCTGTTGCGTTGAATTTTGCTTTAGGCCAATCTGGTCAATCCGAAAGGATTATTGTGAGAAATAATAATCTTATGAGGATGGATTTAAATGGACCTACTACTATGTACAATAACATAGTTGCTTTTACAGTAACTTCTAACAATGGTATATTGATGTATAATAATACAATAGGTAATGCTTTATCTGTTAAAGCAGATAGTACTCTTTACAATAATACTGTTAGCGGTCCTACAACATTGGATGGGAATAATATCATTTTAAAAGATTCTAATGTTTCTGCAGTTACTATTAGTAAAAATATGAAAAATATTACAGTAGAAAATAATAATATTGTTGGTTCAGTTTCCATCACATCTACAGAAACATATGTCCGAAATAACACAATTGTTGGAAATATCGCCATAAAGAATCCGGGTGCTTGTGAAATTAAAGACAACACAATAAACGGTGCAATAACAATCTCTTCTAAAGCATCAGTTATTCAAAACAACATCATCAATGCTCAAAATGCAAATTATGCTGTTACCATTAACAGTAATAAAAATTATATAAACAATGTAATTTCCAATAACAGGCTTTATTCCAAGCTTTATTGTGGTGACAATTCTGTTTCATATAATGAAAATTATATTAATACCGTTGAGCATAACACTCCTGCAACCCAAATCGATATTCCAGTCAATTTGACAATGGACGTCATTTCCTATGATGAGAACACAACTCTTGTTGTGAACATGCCAGGTTATGAAGGCAATGTTTCAATCGATGTAAATGGTGAAAAACATGTTGTTGAGCTCGTTAACGGCATTGCATCATATGTAATAACCAAATATAATTTAGGCACCAACAATGTTGAAGTTATCTATGAAGATGATGTAAACGATATTTGGGCTATCAATCACACAGCATTTACTGTAAATAAGGTAGGCGTTTGTCCTATTGAACTAGTTTATGAAAATGCGACTGAGGGCAAGATTGCTAATGTTAATTTGGTATTGCCTAGCGATGCAAACGGCACTATCGTATTTGAAATAACAAATGGAATATACACTGTTGATATCACTCTAAACGCTAACGGCACCAACAACATAATTACCTTGCCTGGTTTGTTTGAAGGCAATTATACAATGTCTGCTACCTTTTCAAGCGTAAAATATGTAACAAACTCAACAAGTGCAACTATTAGCTTTGTTCATGTTCCTGTGTATAAGTTGTCTGCTAAGGCTATTAGTATGGATTATTATGATGGAACCAAGTATAAGGTTCTTGTAACCAAGGATGGTAAGGCTGTCGGAGCTGGTGAAATCGTAAAAATCACATTCAACGGCAAAACCACAAGCGTAAAAACCGATAAAAACGGTTACGCAACACTAGCATTAAACGCAGCTCCAAAAACATACACAATAAAAGCCGTATACCAAGGAAAAACAATATCAACCAAAGTAGTAATCAAAAACGTCTTAAAAGCAAACAACTTAGCTAAGAAAAAAGCAACAACAATCAAATACACAGCTACCCTCAAAAACAGCAAAGGCAAAGCGATTGCAGGAAAAGTAGTAAAATTCAAAATCAAAGGAAAAACATACTCTGTAAAAACCAACAGCAAAGGAGTAGCAACAGTAGCACTTAAAAACTTAGCCGTTGGAAAATACTACATCGTATCATCATACGGAGCATGCACAGTTAAAAAACTAATAACAATAAAAAAATAAGGAATTTTTATTAATTCCTTTTTTTATTTTTTTTTAGGAGGTAGTGTAATGAATAAATATGTATTATTCAGTTTGATTTTACTAACCTTTCTGTCTTTGACTGCTGTATGTGCAAGTGATGAGAATACAACGGTTAGTGAAAATTTAAATTTGGCTATTGAAGATTCATCTCCAATACTTGAAGAAGTGGAATCAGATAATCTTGAATCTATTTATGAATCTTCAGATGTATTGGCCTCATCGGATAATGAGATCGTTTCTGAGTGGGATAATGCCAGTGAAGATATCAATGTTGAAGTAACTAATGTGTTTAACGGATATGAGAACACCATTAAAGTAAGTGTACCTAATGCAACTGGAAATGTAAATATTGTTGTAGGGGACAAAACCTATTCGCCGGAATTTGTTGACGGCGTTGCAACACAGACAATTTCTGAATATGCAATAGGGTTAAACAATGTAAGCGTTAGTTATAACAATTTAACAAAAAACACTTATTTCAAGGCTTTGGACGGTGTTGTAACTTACAAGACATTTTACGATTATTTTGATGAAACCAACGGATATAAACTTCAGGAGTATATTCCAAATGGAGTAACCTTGGATTTTCAGGGTGAGATTACCTACATTAACTTAAATAAAACAACTGACTTTAATATTTTAAGCATAATCATTAACAAGCCAATCAATGTCATTTCCTCCACAAAGGATGCTTTCATTGATTTCAATGGCAAAGCGGGTTCCCTTTTAGGGGAATATCAGGGTTCCAAGTTTTCCATCGACAATGGCGGATCCTGGTCCAATGTAACCGGTCTCACCATACACAATACTCAGGTATGGTTCTACAACACTCATCATATCACTGTAGATAACATCAGCGTAATTGTTGAGGATGCTAGAATCGGTTCAGGCGTTGGCGCAACATCCCTTAGGGCAAACTCAACATGGTGCACCATCAAAAACAGCTATTTCTACACAAGAAACAACGGAGGGTCAAGTTCACTGGTTATGGCTTGGGCGGACTATTGCACTTTCGACAATAACACTGTTGAGGTCGAAGGAAATGTCGGAAATCTAATGTATCTGACAACATATAATGTTGATTTTCCAAACGATGTCGTTCCAAACTGCCATAACAATTTAACAAACAACAGGTTAACCGGTCGTGGAGCAGACATATCCTGGATGCTGGTTCTTACAGGTTTTGATAACCTTATTGAAAATAACACCATCAATTCTCCTGGCAGAGGTATTGCTAATCAATGGGTTGATACATCATGGTATGGTGGAGATGCCGTTCCTGAAGGAAATAGATATATTAATAATCATTTATATGGTGGAGGCACTATGAGTGTGTCTGCAAGGTCCATTGCATACAATAACTATGTAAGTGGGGCTGCAGGGATTTCAGAAAATGCAATATTTTATAATAACACGGTTTTGGGAAATTTCAATGCTAATATAAACAATACAATATACGATAATTATTTTGGAGGCGCGTTTAAGGTTGATTCGAAATCTATTGGATATCTAAATATTTATAATAATACAATCTCCGACTTAGCCATGGAATATGAAAGAGATTGGGTAAATATTGAAGATAACATTATTAATACTATAGTTTGCTCTTCAAATAATGTAGTGCTAATTAATAATAATATAAATAGGATGTCTCTTATTTCAGATAATATTTCTGTAATCAACTGTAATATTTCAGAATTGGTTATAGGAAGTGATTCTTCAAACATCAAAGTGGAAAACAACACAATCAACGGTCTTGTAACTGTCCTGTCAAACAACAACATAATCACAGGAAACAACATCACTTCCACAAAGGATTATGCAATAGATTTGAGAAAAACAACAGGCAACATCATAACAAACAATTATCTGATGAGTTCTAAAGAGTTTGGAAACACTGCAGTGTCATACACTAATCCAAACACTATCCGAGACAATTATCCGATTGCCCCTACCGTATTTATCAGTGTAGAGCTTGTAAACAATTTCGAAAACATTGTAACTGTCACAGTTCCAAACGCTACAGGAACCGTAACCATTCAGGTTTCAGACAAAAAATACGCATTAACTTTGGATAATGGATTTACATCACAGAGAATTTCCGGCCTTGATCCTGGAAACTACACTTTAACCGTAAAATATCAGGATGACAAAAGTCCAATCTATGCAAACAATGAAACCACAATTACAGTTCCGAAAATGGACGTCTACACATTCGAAATCACTGAAACAGAATTTATAGAAGGAAATGTGATTTTACCTATCACATTGCCGGATGATGCTGACGGAATCATTACAGTAAACGGAATATATCAAAGTGAAGTCAATGGAAACTGTTGCAGCGTAGCTTTGGACTTGACTGAAGGCGAATACAATCTAACAGTCGCATACACCGGTTCTGAAAGGTATGCCGATAAATCTATTCCAGTCCACATCAGCGTTGCTCACAATCCTAAAGCGGTATTGACTGTTTCAGACATTTCCAGCTATTACCTGACTGGTACAATCAAGGCGACTTTGACAGATTACAATTCCGACCCGATAGCAAACGAAACAATCGTTTTCACATTGAATTCCAAAACTTATAAAATCAAGACAAATGAAAACGGCGTCGCATCATTCAATTATAATCTGGCGGTAGGCTCTTATAAATTAACCGCAAAATTCTCAGGAAACGAGAACTACACAGAAAACCAAACCCAAAGTACCGTCAAGGTCCTTTCAAGATTCACTTCAAACAAGAATCTGGTGATGGACTATTATGATGGATCCAAATACAAGGTTCGCGTAATTGGTGATAACGGCAAGCCGGTAGGCGCAAATCAGGTGGTGACCTTTAAAATCAATGGTGTAACAACCAAGGTCAAAACAGACAAGAACGGCTGGGCATCCCTGATTATAAAGAACCTTCCGAAAAAGTACACTGTGACAGCCACCTACAAAGGCCAGACTGTCAAAAACACAGTGACCGTAAAGCAGACCTTAAGGACAGGTATTGTTGGTGTCAAAAAGACAGCAAAGTACTTCAACCTGAAGGCTACTTTGAAAACAAGCAAAAACAAGCCGATTAAAAACAAAGTCATAACATTCAGGTTCCTCGGAAAGAACTACAGTGCAAAAACCAATGCTCAGGGCATTGCCACAGTAAAAATTAACAAGAATGTTATAGACAAGCTCAAAAAAGGCAAGAAATATGCTTTCACCGTAAAGTATGTTTCAAACATAGTAAAAAATAACGTAGTTGTAAAATAGGGATCATAACTCCCTATTTTTAAATTTTCATGTTTATTCAATTACTCGATTTGAATTGAGGCGTTTAACTTTAGAAAAAACTTCAAAGGAGGTGAAAATGTGGATTATAAATTAATATTTACATTGGTATTCATATCATGCCTGCTTGGCATGTCCTGTGTTTTTGCAGGAGATAATGTGACCTGCACAGATAATCAAACACGAGTAGAAGACACCCTTCAGGCAATAGATGAATCTGCATTGGCCCCCGACGTTCCGGATTTGGTAAGTAACGACACGTTCTATGTCAATTCAAAAAACATTGAAAGCTACTTCCCAGAGGGTACCTTGGATAGCAAATATGAAAACAAGACCCTGATATTCATGGGAGATTTTGAAGATGTAGGGGTGCTTGCCATAAAATCCGACTATGTTACTATAAAAGGTGACGGATCAACCATGAAAAACACCGTGTTCGATATTTCTGCAAATAATGTTGCTCTAAATAACATAAAATTAGATTTAAACAGAAACTTCCCGGAAATTGAGGGCGCGGCGGTCTATCTGAACGGAAACAACATTTCCCTAGTTGATTTGAACATCAATTATGTAGTGCCATACAATGTTGATGCGTATGTCCTTTTTGGATATGGATTATTTAAATCACCTTATAATAATCTTAAAATTATAAATTCCACTTTCTACTTTGAAGCTCAAAACGTTGAAGTTAAAAAGTATAATTGTGCTGTCAAATTGACCAATTTTCACAATAGCTTGATGGAAAACACTACAATTATAGCTTCATTTCCCCTAAACGAAATATCCTTCAATTACCACGGTGCGGACCTGGACTCAGATTACATATATAATGTGGGCATTGAGGGATGCGACAATTTCGTTTTCAAGTCCAATGAGATTATTTCAGATGTCAGCATGAGGCCTTCCCTTGAGTATCCGACATTAGATGCTGTAGTTCTAAGTGGGTCAAACAATTGTCTTTTTTACAACAATTCAATTTATGTGACTGATTTTGTTACAAATCCTGGAGTTGAAAATTACCTTTACGGAATAAACGTTCACAGAATGACCAATTTGACAATTGATTCAAACAGAATCTCAATGATTACAACAGGCGGCAAATTGGCTTTGGGAACCGCATATCCGATACAGGTAAATGGACCAATCATGGGTGTGAATATCACAAACAACGATTTGTATTCATTCTCAAACGGACCAAATATAGGCATTTACTCTGTTAATTACTTCGGCGAAACTTCAATTTCAATAACCAACAACAGGATAAACGTCACAGGACTTGCTGGAACTGATGAGTGGGCGCTGGTGTCAGGTATCGAATCCCAGGATTCAAATGCTGAAATACTTAACAATCAAATTGAGGTTCACAGCGTGGGTGATGTCGGCATCTACGATAACCTTTTTGCAATAAGCTATCGTCAAGGTACTGACGGGTCCCACACATTCAATATTCAAAATAACACCGCATTCACTGACGGTTACATGGCTGTTTTTCTATTGGGCTCTTATAATTCCACTATATTAAATAATACATTGATATCTTTCAATGCTAATGCAGAAACCGGTTCCAATAGTTACGGTGCCGGTAGGACTTTCTCTCATATAGGTGATACCACCGAGGGAAACACTGTTATTAACATTAAAGATTATCTGGCTACATTGAATAGAATCGACGGAGGAAGTCAGGCAACCCCGATATCCGGCGAATCTTCTACTGATATTGGTGGAACCGGACTGAACCCTCAAGCATCTAATCAGTATGATTCAAATCCATTGATTCCAGGATATTTCGACACTCATGGAATAAGCGATTATTCAAATGACGATGACAATACTGGAATTAAGGATATAATAGAATCTCATAGCAATGTCAATGGGGCTAGAACATCTGATAGTTCAAAAAACAGCAAATCAAATGATTATGTTGTTATGGAAAATATTGATTCGAATGAAGCTATTGATTCAAATTCAACTTTAGAAAAAAGCAATTCAAATTCTTATGTCTCATCAAACAACACTGAAGCATTTGCCACTCCAGATATCATTGGAGATGCTTCACCGATTGGTGGTGTATCTTCATCAGCACAGGCAACTGCTCAAAGTGTTAGCAAAAGGGCATATGAAATTGAAGCGATGAAAAACAAAGAGGAATTTATTCCTTCTACAATGATTGTTGTTTTGACAATGGTCTTATTATTGGTAGGTTATAGACGTCGAGATTCAAACTTTGAATAAAACTCAGATTTAAAGTTAATTAGATTCTCATCTAATTTTCTTTAATCTGTTTTAAACTTGGAGGCTATCAAATTGGATACAAATAGAATATTTGTGTTTGCATTTATCATAATAATGTTGGTATCAGTTCAATCAGCTAGCGCAAGCCAAAATTCCACAGATGGTCTGTCTGACATCCAGTTAAATGAAGGTGAATCATGTTCATCGGTTATTGAAGCGATAGAAATGGCACAAGCCAACGATACTATCTATCTGGATGATGGGAATTATAATGAGCATGATATTGAAATAAACAAGTCATTGACGATAATAGGTAAGAACAGCACCATTTTCGATGGTCTGTATGCAAACTCATTGTTTACAATCGACAATGCCTCACAGGTAACATTCAAAAACATCAATTTCATTAATTATTGCAAGGAAGGCAACGGTGCGGTGTTCGACATCAAAGGGTCAAGCAGCGTAATATTGATTAATTGTAAATTCATAAACAACACTGCAGCCATAAGCAATTTCGGCAATCTTTACATTTATGATTCTTATTTTGATAACAACTCTTTAGATAAGCAATACTCCGCAGGAGGGGCTATCTCAAACGAAGGAAAATTATACATTGAAAATACAACATTTAAAAATTCCCACGGAACATACTACACCTTTGGAGCGACAATATACAACAATGGTGATTTGACATTCAACAGGTCAACAATAACCAATGCATACGCTCAGGAGGAGTCCAAGGGGTCAGCGTTATACAACAATAAAATAGCATTCCTGATTGATTCGGTATTTGAAGCCAACACAATAGAAAGGTATAACTTCAACTACATGATGGGTACGGTTTTCAATCAGGGAAACATGACATCAATAGGTTCCATATTCAGAAACAATACAGGAAAGTATGTGAAACCGAATACCTGGTATGAGGGAACCCCTACAATCTACAATACAGGAAACCTGAACCTGTCGGGCAATGCATTCATTTCAAATGTCTACTTCAAGGGCCTGGCCCTGGACGTGTTCAACAAGGGATCCAAAAGCATTTGCCTTGACGGCAACTGGTGGCAGACAAACGAAAATCCAATAGATGCAGGCAGAATCAACGAAGGAAACACAATCTCCACATGGATTGTACTTGAAATAACACCAGAATATTCTGCACTTGCAATCAACGAATCGGCCGAAATAAGCGCATCATTGAGGCTCAACAACGGTGAAAGCATAGCCAATAACCTGCTTTCAAAATTCAATATAACCTTCGAATCAATGTTTGATGCAAAGGGAAGCTATGAAAACAACGTTTTCACATTCAATCACACTCAGGAGAAAGGCACATACAATGTTACAGTAAGCTTTACAGATTACAGCCTGACAGCAGTTGTCGATGTAGGCAAGATTCCAGTACATATATATCTGGAGGCAAATGGCAGTATAACCTATCCTGAAAATCTGTTCATAAGCTTCAGCACAAATCTTGCCAACGAAACAGTAACAATAACTTTAAACAACGAAAGATTCACAACTAAATTGGTCAACGGAAGAGGAAACGTAACATTCATCAATCCTGTTCCGGACACTTATGTATTGTCCCTGACCTATGACGGGGATGAGAACCACTTCAAGGCATTCAACTCCACAACCGTCACAGTCAACAAGATGGAAGTGAATCTGGGCATTGAAAACATCAGAGACATCAAAAGCGATGAGACTTTGGTTGCATATATCACCTTAAGTCCTAACGTAAGCCCTGTAACCGCACAGCTCTATATCAACGGCGCCTTTACAAAAACAATCTATCTGTACAATTCATCAACCGAATTGACATTCACAAACATGAGGGAAGGCAGATACAACATTACAGTTTTCATTTCACAGACAGAAAACTATTTTTCAGCAAATATTTCAAAGTCATTCAATGTGGGAAGATATGACCCGCAGTTAGGCATAAATGTAAGTGATATTCATTTGGGCGAAAACCTGACAGTATTCATTTCATCAAATAACTTCACAGGATATGTAAATCTTTTAATAAACAATCAAAGTAATATGATTTTGGTCAATAACGACACCAATATTACAGTTCCTAATTTGGAAGGCGGAATATATAACATTTCAATTATATATGCTGGGGATGACATATACATGCCTTCAAGTTCATCCGCCACATTCAAGGTAATCAGAAACAATCCTGATTTGAATGTGGACATCACACAAATGAACAAAACAGGGATAATTGAAGTAACAGCAAATGCAAGTGCAACAGGACGCATAGGTGTTTACGTAAACTTCGATGTATACTATCAAAATCTAACTGATGGCAGAGCAGCATTCAATGTGGAATTTGACAGCGGAACAAACTATGTATTCGTTTTTTACGATGGTGACAGACTATTTGAAAACGAAACCTATAACACTACAGTGATTTTCGATGAGGAATTTATCCTTCTTGGAGACGATGTGGAGGTGTTCGAATACAACGATTTCACATATTCCGTGAGGCTCATAGAAAAGAACAGAATCACAATGCCAAACCGCAACGTTACAATAATGTTCAACGGTCAGGAATACAATATTATAACAGACAAGGATGGGATTGCAAGCATAACCTTGAATCTGGCCCGTGGAAGCTATTCAATAGCTGCAAGATACAAAAACGAAACAGTAACAAACAATATCCTTGTAAAAGAGGTAGATTTCGATATACTCACTGAAACCATTGTTTATGGTGAGACAGAAACGGTTAATGTAATTTTTAATCAAAACATCACAGGCAGCCTTAACTTCAATATTGATAATGTTCTAAATCGGAGCGTAACAATAAATTCCTCAAAAGCAGTTTTAAGCATATCAGATTTAAATGCTGACACATACAATCTAAAGGTGACCTTTACAAATGCTTTCATCTCAAAATCAATCAATGCAACATTTGAGGTCAAAAAGGCAGACCCTATGATAACCGTCATGGCAAATAACATCAGACCGGGTGAGGATGAAATCATTGAAGTGACTGTTTCAGATGGCATAACCGGAAACATAATCTTCAAAATAGGTAACAGTACACATGTAAGACAAATCATCGATTCAAAGGCAGTTTTAAACCTGACAAACCTTGAAAAGGGGATTTATAATCTTTCAGTAAGCTATGGTGGAAACCAAAATTACAATCCAGCAACTCACAAAAGTTCATTTTCAGTCAGGGATTTGGAAACACCAATTGAATTCAGCATAAACTCTCCTCATTATGGAGAAAACATAGTCGTAAGCGTTAAGTTGAACTCAACAGCTTCGGGAAAAATCACATTTGAAGTGGCAGGCATTTCCAAAACGGTGGATGTGATAAACGGGGAGGCAAAATGCATATTCACAAACATTGGTGCTGGAACATACAAAATCAATGCAAAATATGAGGGGGACATGACCTTCGCAGATTCTTCCAACTACACATTCGTCAGGGTCATGAAAGCCACATCCGAAATCAGCATAGTAACAGGTGAAATCACATTGGGTGAAAACATATTGATTTATGCAGTGCTGTCCCCTAATGCAACAGGGGAGGTTTACTTCTCGATGACCAACTATTACTCACCGAGGGCAAAGGAAATCACAGACGGCACAGCTATCTGGTACATATCACCATTGGAAGCCGGAAGATATGATGTGGTGGCCAACTACATGGGAGATTCAAATTACAACCCGTCCAATACAACATTCACCCTTAAGGTGTCACAGGTCAAATCATTCCTTTCAGTTTCAATCAATGATGTGACAAGCAGGGACAATGTAAAGGCAAGCATCAGTCTTCATGATCTGGATGACAATCCGATTACCGGATATGTCAAATTGATAATCAGGGGAAAGACCTGCTCGGTTTATGTAAATAATGGTAAAGGGTCATTTGTCATTGGAAAGATGCCTGCAGGCAACTACACATATTCTGCAGTATTTGAAGGTGATGAGGATTACTCAACATCATCAGCAGGAGGCCAGTTTGAAGTGGCCGAAGATTTGTTGAGGGTTGATTTGACATCAAACAACATTACTGCATACTATAAAGGTCCACAGATTCTGACAATTACATTGACTTCAAACGGCAAACCAATTTCAGGAGAAAGCATAACTGTTAAAGTGAACGGAGTCTCATATAACCTTGTAACTGACTATAACGGAAAGGCCAATCTGAGTCTGGACTTGAAGCCTGAAACATATACAGCTTCAGTCACATTCAATCAGACCCTATCATATAGCGCAGCTACAGCAAATGCTAAAATCAGGATATTGTCCTCAATCAATGCAACGGATGTTGTCAAGTTGTACGGCACTGGAACCCAATACTTTGCAATGTTTTATACAAAAGAGGGTAAGGCATTAGCCAATACGGTAGTCAAATTCACCCTTGCAGGCAAGACATATAAGGTAAAGACATTGCCGAACGGCGTTGTCAGGCTCAACATCAACATAAACTGCGGAACATATAAGATAACCGCTATCAATCCTCAGACAGGTGAGAAGAAGGTTAATACAATCAGGATATTTAAGAAAATCATGTCAAATAAGGATGTAACCCAATTGTATGGTGCCGGTAAAGTATACAAGGTCAGAATCTACAATGCAACCACTGCAAAGGCAGTAAGTGCGGGTAAAATTGTCAAATTCAGAATAAACGGCAAAACATATAATGTAAAGACAGACAAGAACGGTTGGGCAACTTTCAAATTCAACTTGGCTCCTAAAACATATACTGTGAGGGCATCATTTGACGGGTATTCCGTTTCAAACAAGATTATCGTAAAACCTTTGATTTCAGCAAGAAACATCCTTGGAAAGAACATCAAAAAACTTGACTTTAAGGTAAAAGCCATAGATTCCAAAGGCAAGGTCGCGAAAAACAAGGTCATAACGGTCAAGTTCAGGGGCAACACCTACAAGGCCAAGACCAATGCGAAAGGAATAGCTATCGTTGGATTGAAGAACTTGAAGATTGGAAACTATAAGATAATTTCCATATATGGCAAGTCCAAAATCACAAATACAATTAAGATTACCAAATGAGCGTTTCAAAAACTTTTCGTAATTGTTTATAACTGTGTGCATATAAGCTATTTTGTAAATTAAATAGTATTATATATAAAAAATATTTTAATAAGTTTGCTTTTATTGTTTAATAATAGTTACTTTAATTAATCACTTTAAACTAAATTAATAATAGTTATTGAGATCGTACTTTTGAAAGTTTCATTGATGTTATAAATTTAGTTTAATGTCTTAAACTAAGTATTAAATTAAAATGGGATTATACTTTTGAAAGTAAAAAAATATTCCTTCACAGTAAAGCATGTTTAAATATTGTAAAAAGGTCAGATAATGGTCAAAAATGGAGAAGTCTACAATATTAACATCATATGTAAAACAGACATGGTTATATATCAATAAAATCAATAATATTGATATTTTATCAGTATTATTAAAAATTGAATAGTTTATAATGTTTATATAAAAAATGAGGGATTGTTGATGGATATCAATAAAAAATATTTAATATTCATATTAATATTAATTTCTTTTGCATCCATAGGTGCCGTTTCAGCCGATGCTATAGACAATGTCACCTCTGTTGATGGTGACATCGCATTGGATGAGGCTCTGATGGAGGATGATTCACCACAAAATCAACTGTCCCAAAACATGGCAGATTCAAAGGATTATATGTCAGCCGAAGACAACATTAATGTCATTTCGGGAAATTTCTCCTCCACAAGTCTTGATTTGGCTGAAGGCACTTACCAGTTAGTCAACTGCAGCATGTCCGATGTAAACCTGACGGTCGAAAATGCTGTTGTTAACATTACAAATTCCAATTTCTACAATGGAAACATCTTAATCAGTGGGGGCAGCGTAATAATCGCCAACAGCATTTTTACAGCATCTCCGATAACACAAACCGACGGTTCTTTGGATTTGACAGGAAACATCATCACAAAAAGCACAGTGGGCGTCAATGTCACCGGAGGTCTCACAAGGATGAACTTCAACTCATTGTATGACAATGACATCGGTCTGGTTTACGGTTCGGCAGACATTTTATATGACGACAACTGGTGGGGAATGAACAATCCGATTTATAACTACTCATCAGATATCATAAGCTGTGATGTCCTGCAGAATAACGGAAAAAAATCTCCGTTCAGGTCATGGCTGGTTTTAAGCATTTCCCAATCCAACTTCCTGGACTATGACTATTGGATTGCTGGGGTAACCTACTACAACCTGACAGCTGATTTGACATGCAATAACCTTGGTGAGGACACATCATCCAGGGGACACGTCATGGATCTTGAACTGACACTCACAAACGTCAAAAGCTACACCTATCCGAACAGAAAAGGCGAAATAAAGGTTTTCACTGAAATCTCATCACAGAACTGTTCCATTTCAAGCGGCAAAGGCGAATGCATATTTTCATTGGGCTATCTCACAAGTGACCTGACCAAATTGGATATTGAGGTTTTGGGCCAAAATTACACAGTAAACCTTTCAAGCAATGTGGATAAACCAAACATTGCCTACATCACTCCGTCTCAAACCTTCGACGATACATTAACGGTTGAAATCAAATCCAACGGCACAGGTGAGGTTATCTTTTACACACTGGACGGCACAAATCCGGCATACAGCCCAACCCGTTCAATATACACAGAACCGATAACACTAAACGACTCTACAACCCTTCACTATACTGTCATTGACAGGTGGGGAAATTTCCAGAAGGTCTTAATCGACAGCATATTTAACCAAGGAACACACACATTCATCAAGCAGGACTGCTATGTGGAGCTCGTTCCGCATCATCCTTTGGCTTCACGAGGAATCTATTACAGCTTGGACGGAACAACTCGTGAAATCAATGCCGATGTGGATAGCTACATGTATTATGACCATCCGCTAGTCATACAGGATCCGACAGAAATCTATTTCTTCTACTATGGAAGGGTCATCATCAATGACTGGCCTTTAATTGAGGGATATCCGATAAGCATCAACACATACACTCTTGATTTCAGCACAAACTATATCAAAAATTCCACATTCGCTGAAAACGATGCGATATGGGGTCAGTATCAGGGCAATGTCAACAACACAGGCGTCACAGTTTACAATGGGCCTCTGTTCAATCAGTCATCCTGGAGCAACGATAACATTGCCAGCTTCGGCTCAGCGGTCATCGACAGTGAAGGTAGAATTTTCGTTGCAGGAAACGACGGATACCTATATTGCTTGAACAATCAGGGGATTGTGGTATGGCGCTTCGGAACAACAAGCAAGATTATCTGCACACCTACCATAGGCCCTGACGGAAACATCTATTTCAGCAACTGGATGGACAGCATCGCATACTGCATTTCCCCTGATGGCAAATTGATGTGGAAACATTACCTGGGAGACTACAACACAGGAACCAGTCCGGTATTCGGCCTTGACAACAGATTATACATAATGTCTTCAAACAGCGTATATTCAACATTGTATGTTTTCAAAGATGGCAAGTTGATATCCAATCACACCATTCCATTCATTTCAGGTTCCACTCCTGCTGTGGCACAAGACGGCAGTTTGTATATGGTTTCTGCAGACCATGAACTTGTAATCATTAACTTTGACGGGTCACTTAGAAACGCAACATTCATCGACACAGGATATCTTAACCGTGTCATTTCAAACACTCAAAACACCCAGATTTCAGTAACCCTGGGTGATGATGGAATAGTATATGTAATAAACCGGATTAGGTCATATCTTACAGAATCATTTTCAACAGTCGCCGGCGGCAGGCATGCACAAGGAACTGTCTATTATTACTATGCCGTAAATGCATTCTATCTCAACGGAACCATGAAATGGACCATGACAAGAAATGTGACAGAATTAGTTTCTGAATTCAGGGAAACAGTTTCAGGAGCACCTTCCTATTACAAGGGTGTGCTATACATCACAGGAAACGACAACCTGATTGCGGTAAATGCCTCAAACGGCAAGTTCTTGTGGATGAAGGAAATCGCACATTCGGATTCAACAGCTTCATCACCTTTAATCAGCGCAAATGAGATACTTTATGTCACAAGCGCCAACAGGGTCTATGCATTCAGCCTGAATGGGGATTTAATCTGGCAATATAAAATCAGAGACGCACCGGTTTCATATTCAAGCCCTGTTTTAGACGACAGCGGCACATTGATAGTAACAACAGACCGCGGAATCTATGCGTTCAACGACATCGCCGCCGACTTCACATACGCTCATGTGGAGGGCACTGAAACCACAATCCAGTTTACAGATCTCTCAACCAAGGGCAACAACCGGTATTACTGGACATTCGGTGATGGCCACGTCTCAAGAGAGCAAAATCCAATTCACGCATATGCTAAGGAAGGCAAATACCGTGTCGTTTTGCTGGTTGAAATCAACGGCACACTCACAGTTGCAAGAAACACTACAATCGATGTCATTTTCTATGACATAACCCCTCCAAGTAACGTCACAGCATACATTGATGCTAACCTTACTGAGGGGGGAGTCTTCAACCAGACACAGTACGTCACTCTAAAAGCGAGCGATGATTCAGGAAGTGTAACAATCTTCTACACTACCGACGGCTCCAATCCGGTTTTAAGCAAGACCAGAAAAATATATGCTGGCCCGATTGAAATAGAAATCTACACTGTTTTCAGGGCAGTTGCAGTGGACGCTTCCCTCCATTACGGAAATGTCTCCTCAATGATTTTCAACATTACAGATGTCTTAAACGTCAGTACCGAAACAGATTCAGTTGCTGAAATCCAAAAGATATTGGACACAGCAGAACCTGGAAGCAAAGTATTTTTTGACTACGGGGCACTGAAGGGAGTCAGCTTTACCGTCAACAGGCCGCTCAACTTAATTTCAAATGCAAACACCAAACTTTACGGTGCAGACGGCAGGCCGATTTTCACATTCACACAAAATGCAAGTGGATCCATACTGAACGGATTCAACATCTACAACACCGCCGGCGAGGGTATTTTGATAAACAATACCTCAAACATAACGGTCATAAACTCTTATGTCGACACATTCAGACACACAGGAATCAATATCCACGAAAGCTACCATATCAATGTCATGGATACGAAAGTCGTCCATGCCTCAAACGGAATCCTTGTGAATGAAAGCTCCAATACCAACATTGACGCTGTCACCGTAAGCGGATGCTATGACAACGGTGTATGGATTTTGAATTCGCAAAACACCATCCTTTCTAATTCCCTTCTTGAATTGAACGGAATGTACCAGTATTCAAGCAGAGCCAATCAGGTTCTGATAGACAACTCAAGCTATACTGTGGTAATTGGAAATAGGATAAACTACGGATTCTTTGCAGTCACCCTGGTGAACACTAACTATGGTGTCATCATCGACAACAACACTATCTATAAGGGTTTGGGCGATGCGATAGTGCTTGCAAACAACTACACGAATGTCAGGATAACGAACAACCTGATAGATGATTCCTACAACGGAATAAATTTCATGGGCTACGGCCAGGACATACTGATTCACCAGAATACGATTCGCAATATCCATGGTCACGACGACGGCCTGAATTATGCCTTTGAAAACAAATTGCGGCCAAGGGAGATGGTCGGTTTCGTCTACGAAACCGTCATCCTCGAGAACATGATGGGTGGCGGCTACAACGGAATCCAGGTTTCATATCCGGCGATCAATTTCGACGAGGGAAACACTGTAATCATTGACAATGTCATCATCAAGCTTTCGAGCTTTGAATGGTTCGACAGTCCGTATTGGTACCGCATAAGCCCAGACAGCGTAAGCTATATCTACAATCTCATAGATAGGGCTGCCTATTACAACGTCTTCTATGACAACATCAGATACAATCAGGTCAGCACAGACATAAAAATCGATACAGGCAAATATGTCCCGGACCGTATTGGCCTTGCCATAGACATGATTGACGATTTCTCATACGGATTAAGGCTGATTAATCTGATTGGCATCAATCTCATTTATGAGGTTCCTTCATTTGACGTCACATTCCGCTCAGGCAGCTCAAGCAAGACCATCAAGTTCAAAAACGATTCCGCAATAGCGACCTTCGATGCGATAGCAGCAGTAAGCAACGTCGAGGTTATAAAATCAGCCGGAATAATGAATGTCGCCCACTTTGAAATGGACATCTTTGAGGGATTCACTTCAACCAATAGGGACCATGACATTGTCTTTGAGGAAGGCGAAGCATTCAACAACCCTAATCCGGCAGTTGTGACAATTCCTGATGAGGAAATGGATTCCGATTCAGAAGATGATGAGGATAGTAGTCATCTGAGCCAAAATACTACTGATTTTTACACCGTTACACTAAGCAACGGATTTAGCCCAGTCAAGGGTTTGGGTGAAGGAAACGGCCAAGGCTTTAACAATGAGTCATTCAACGGCGGTTTCGCAATTTTTTCAAATAATAATAACAATAATAGTAAAACTACTGATTTTATAGGCAACGCCAACGATGTTTTAGGCGTTGACGACATATCTTCCGATAAAGGCAGTTCGGATACTTTAAAAGGTTCACAGGGCTCCGGCATGGTCGGTTTTGAAAGTGAAGGTGAAATTTCAAAGGCCATTGAAGAGGAAGACAATACTTTCAATCTTATTCTAATATTATCATTTTATCCTGCATGGCAATGGCCTATGTCTATGAAAGATGGAGGGGTGATGCAATATGAATTTTAATGCGAAGAGAATGCTTTTAAATCCCTCCCAAATTGCTCAGGCAATTCGACATGCAAACTTAGATTTCACGATTATTCAATCACTTGAAATGAATAATAAAAGCTTCAAAGGAGGTGAAAAACCTGGATTTAAGATGACGTTGATGTGTTACGTACGGAAGATGTCATCTGTTGCCGCCGGAGGCGCAAAACTGAAAAATACAGTATTCAGCATCGAAGCAAATAATTGGCAACCCTGAACGATGTCGACGGCGGAAGTCAAGACAATTCAAAATCAACTGGTTCATCAACTTCTGATGTTGATGGAATCTCATTCACTCCCTGGTCAGGCAATGGCTATGATTCAAATCCTCTGATACAGGGTTATTATGATACTCGCAGTATAGAAGAGAAAAGCGGAGTATCAAATCACGCTGATCTAAATGGCGGAACCGTCTCTCAAATTTGGGGGTCAGGTGAAGTCTATTATTTTAGTTCAGAAGACAATATGACGTAAAGACACAAGGTGGGCGAAATTTTCAAAAAACGATCTCAACTCAAAAATCGGGAAGGCAATGCCCCTTCTGATTTAACTGGCTACTATGCACTTGCAGGTGCTTCGGAAGCTGGCCAGGCTGATGCTTCAAGCGTCAGCAAAAAAGCTTTCGAAATTGAAAATGCAAATGATAAAATCAATCATTTCCGCCTGTGTTTTTCGTCATTATTGCTTTATTTTTATTGATTATAGATTATAAGACTCATGATTCAACTATGGGATAAAAAAATATTGGAGACAGAAAAAATTAAGTTCAAAACGGCAATGTTGGTGTTAATGTCATTAGCAATTGCGGTGATGATTTAGCGGCCAGCTCAAGCATTGGCGCTGGAAAAAAAACAATTAGTGAATGCTTCATCAATTATTTGGATACATCAAACGATACGATATTCCTCCAGTATGAGACAAATACCATTAAGATTACCAAATGAGCCTATATCATGCTGCTCATTTTCAATTTATTTTATTATTGGTTGGTGTTTAATTAATGTAAGCTATTTTTATTTAATGGAGTTTATTGAAATCTATTAAAATTAATGATGATTATTTTAAGTAAATTAGTAGTAGAGTTTAGCGATATTTGAGAAGAGTTTTTCCTCTCAAAGCAACATCATAGATTGGATGATTTTTTTTTAATTTAAAAAAAGAAAATTTAAAAGATTAAGCTTCCTGTCTTAATCTTTTTATAACAAAGTCTTTGTCTAGGCTTAACAAGAATGATGCTGCTCTAGGGCCTTGTTTTTGACCGAGAATCATTTTATAGATGGCTTGGAAACCTTTTTGTGGTTTTAGACCTTGTCCTTCTAGAATTTCATACATTGCATCGTGCAATGCTGCCGCATCGTCAAATTCTGTGCTTTCCATCAGGTCAGCCAAATCCCTTAGGAATTGGGTCTGATCATCAGTTAACGGCAATTTTGGAATGCTTTTTTCCTGCACTTTGAATTTCACGAAGTTTGGTGCGTAAGTGTCGAGCCAGTAGATTACATTGTCAACCCTTTCACGGTATTGTGCCATTTCAGTTTCGCTCAAGTCGCCGAACTCCTTGTCTTTGAAACTTTTGGTCAATTGTGAATTTCTTTTGAGAATATCAAAGATTTTTTCCAAATCATCGCCTGCAATTTGATATGCGTTGACAAGGAATCTGAAAGGAGGTCTGAAAGGTAAAGGAGCATCCGGAGTCATTTGGACTATTTCATAGATTTCCTTGAATTTTCTACCTTCTTTTTCAGATGGGGCTTCAACTTCATCGTAGAACACTTTTTCAACTGTATCGAACTGGTCAATGAAATCAAGGTAAGGCATTCTTGGTGAGAAGTCTTTTGCTTTCATTGGTTTTGACCTGAACAGGTAGTAGTGAAGACTTTCAGCAGGTCCGATTTTCAGCCATTCTTCAGGAGCGAAGAATACTCCGTGGGACTTACTCATTGCTTCGCCGTCAAGTGTAATCCATTCGTATGGCACTGGATAAGGTGCAGGATAATCGAAAATCTTTTCTGATATTACGCTACTTACATCGTATGATCCACCACTTGCTGCGTGGTCTTTACCGAACGGTTCGCAGGTGGTTCCGAATATTTTCCATCTTGCAGCCCATTCAACTCTCCAGGTGAGCTTACCGTTTCCGGATTTGATGTCCATTTCACCTTCATGGCCGCATTCGCATCTGTATTTTATGATGTCGCCGTCGTAATCGTAAGCGTAAGTGGTATTGACCCTTCCACATTCGTCACAGATTGGGTTGTAAGGAAGCCAGTCATCAGCCAATGGCTCTCTTCTGTATTGGTTGAATATCTCCTTGATTTCTTCAACTTTTTCCAAGGAGGTTCTGATATAATCGTTATAGACTCCGGATTTGTACATTTCAAAACCGGATTTTGTTTCCATTTCTATTCCGTAGTCGTCCATTACGCTAAGCAAAGGTTTTTCGAAGTGTTCTACAAAGTTTGCACAGCATCCGTCAGGACATGGAATCATTGAGTATGGCATTCCTAAGTATTTGTCGTAATCTTCAGGTAAAGGGTAAGGAACTTTTCTTAATGGGTCGTGGTCATCTGCAATCCATATTGTTTTAGCTTTTTTTCCTTTTTCTCTTAATTTCTTTCCAATTCCGTTAGCTACAAATATGTCGCAAGAGTTTCCTATGTGTATTGAACCTGAAATGGAGGTTCCGCTTGCAATGACATGTTCCTCTACATCCATTTTACTTAATTCGTTAGCTATGTTTTCAATCCAGTGTGTCATTTATATTCACCATTAAAATAATAAGAATAAGTTTTATATTATAATAGATTTTTGTTGCTATTAATATAAAAATATTAAGTAGCCGATTCAATGCATTCGATTTTTAAATTTACTATTCTGATTTTTTTATTGCTGTAACTCTTAAATTTGGGAGTATTTATCATTTTTAAGGATGCAAGTGAGTACTTACATTCGAAAAACTATTTAAATAATGTTAAATACACTAATATTAAGTAAAAATTATTTAAAAATTTTAAGGTGAAAAATTTGAGAGTTATTTTAGGATTATTATTTTTAGTGGCCCTTCTTCTCAGTGTCGGATGCGTTTTTTCAAGTGACGATTTGGCATCAGACGCAATTGAAACGTGCCACAACGGAATCGACAAAGTAAAAAGCATAGATTTTGACATTGATGGAGATGCTCCCAATATGCATTTAAAAAGAGGGGGCGTACATTTTAGAAGTTTCCCTATTGATGAAGATTGCTTCAAAATTCCATCAGAACGGATTTTATATTATCTCTATTAAAAAAAGAAAAAAAAAAGAATGGATGTAAAATCCATCTATTTGATTAGGTCGGAATCGGACTGATCCAACCATTCGTTAACTATTTTTACTGCACAGAAGTTACCGCACATTGTACAGGTGTCTTCTTCTTCAGGAGGTCTTTGATCTCTTTTTGCACGTGCAGCTTCTGGGAACATTGCACAAGCGTATTGTGCTTCCCAGTCAAGATTTTTCCTTGCTTCAGCCATTGCTAAATCTTGTGAACCATCGATTTGGCCGCTAGCTAAGTCTCCTGCGTAAGCTCCTATTTTTGTTGCAATTACACCTTCCCTTACATCATCAGGGTTTGGAAGAGCTAAGTGTTCTGCAGGAGTTACGTAACAGATGAAGTCAGCTCCAGCTTTTGCGGAAGATGCCGCACCGATTGCAGATACGATGTGGTCGTAACCTGGTGCTACATCACATACAATAGGTCCTAACATGTAGAAAGGAGCGTTGGAACACATTTTCTTTTGAATCATTACGTTTGTTGGAATTTCGTTGATTGGAATGTGTCCAGGCCCTTCAATCATACATTGTACTCCAGCTTCACGAGATCTATCAATCAATTCTCCTAAAATGATCAATTCTTGTATTTGGGCCCTGTCGGTTGAATCAGCAATAGATCCTGCTCTCATACCGTTTGCAAGTGAGAGAACAACGTCGTGTTCTTTTGCAATTTCTAAAACATAATCAAAGTTAGCGTATAATGGATTTTCCTTTTCGTTTTCGACAATCCATCCGGACATGAATGAACCTCCTCTGGAGACCAAACCGGTTACACGGCCTTGTCTTTTGAGTCTGGTTAAGGTTTCGATGTTGATACTACTGTGGACTGCCATAAAGTCAATACCATCTTTTGCTTGTTTTTCGATGGTGTTGAACAAGTCATCTTCAGTCATGTAAACTACAGATCCGTCTCTTCTGATACTTTCGATAGCGGCTTGGTATACCGGTACGGAACCTACTGGTAATGGGGACATGTCCAATACTCTGTTTCTGATAACGTCTAAGTCTCCTCCGATACTTAATTCCATTAAACAGTCTGCACCGTTGTCGATTGCGATTTGTGCTTTCAATACTTCTTCATCAAAGTTAACGATATCTGTTGAAGTACCTACGGTTGCGTTAACTTTTGTTCTTAATCCTGCACCTATACCTGCAGCTTCAATGTCTCTATTTACGTTTCCAGGTATTACGATAGTTCCGTTTGCAACGGATCTTAAGATGAAATCTTCTGAAACATTTTCTATTTTTGCAACATGTTTCATTTCATCGGTTAAAATACCTTTTTTTGCATCACTAATTTGTGTCATTCTATCATCCCTCAAATAAGATTTATATCAGTCAAATTTTATTTAAAAAATTCTCACATTAAATTGATATTTTGTTATTTTTATTTAATAGTATTTAAAATTATTCTTATTTTTGCTTAATTCTATCAGTATTGATATTTGTAAAGTGTTTTTTAAAAAATAAGTAATATGTATTTTTTATTTAAAAATTAAAGCGTTATTGATAATAATAAAGTTTGCTTTAAAAAAAATTAAGAAAAAGGATTTTTAATAAAATCCTTGCATTCTTTCGAATGCTTCATCAAATGTTGGCATGTTTGTCTGACAGCCTTGATGTTGAATAATAAATGATGATACGGCAGATGCGAATTTTGCTGATGCCTCTAAGCTTTCCCCATTCAGGAATCTTGACAGGAATCCTGCTCTGTAGGAATCTCCTGCTCCTGTTGGGTCAACAGCTTCGGTAGGAATAGCATCGATTTTTATTTTCTCTTCGCTTGAGTAAATTTCACATCCGTTGGCTCCGCATGTCTTTACAATTATTTTTGGACCCATATTCCTTAAAGCGGTCAAGTCAACTTCAAGGGCATCAAGAATCCTTTCGATTTCATGGTGGTTACCGAAAAGTATGGTGGTATTTTCAATGACATCAATCAATTTTTTTGTATCATACATTCCAAGGTCTTGACCAGGGTCAAATGAAACCAATAAATCTTGGTCTTTAGCTTCCTGTGAACATTTCCAGTTGAATTCAGGATCGCCAGTAGCCAAATGAACCGCTTCAGCATTTTCAATAGCCTTTACAGGAACTTTGCTTTCTGCAAATTCCTTTGCAGCTCCCCAGTAGAAATAGCTGATTTGGTCGTCATTATCATCTGTTAATACGAATGCTGTAGGGGTAGCTTCGCCAGGCACTATGATTAATGATTCGGTGTCAACATCTAAATTTTGCATCTGTTCATAGTACTCTGTTTTCTTAAAGTCTCCTCCAACAGCGGATACCAATGAAGTTTTTAATCCTAATTTTGCTCCAACGCATGCCACATTTGCGGCTGCCCCACCATTAAAGGTTTTCATGTTGGTTATTGGAGCGGAAAAATTAGCTTTTGGAAATTCAGGCACTCTAATTATATAATCATGAGCAGAGTGGCCAATCGCTAGTAAATCTCTGTTTTTCGCCATAATATCGCCTTTAAATATTTCAATTTAATATTAGTTTTCATCACTATTTTAATGTTTTGAAAAATCGTTTTCGTGTTTATATGATTTTTCACGAAGAACATGGAAGTGTGGATTATAATATATATCATTAATATAATTCATTTTTCCTAAGAGCATGTGAAAAGTATTTAATCGATTAAAGTAAAACCCTGCTTTTCGATTTCCTTTTGACCCTCATTGAGCAAAAATTCAATATATTCGTCAACTTCAGGCTTATCTTCGTTAACTTTAATTAAGCTGATTACGTGCCTTGTATCAAACTTGAGAATATCATTTCCATTGAAATAGCTCGCATTCAAAAAGCTGTGGAGATTATCGGAATTCTTAACCAGTTTGAAGGCATCGAATTGTGAATTAACAGTATACTTTAAGCTGTAGTCGATGTCATAATGTTCCAGACTGCTCCATGCAAGCCTTTGGGCGGAACCTTCCACATTTATGAATTCAAGCCCCTCCAAGTCGTTTATGCTTTTGATTTCTTCGGCATTTGGGCTTGAAATCAGAACAAGGTAGTCATAAGCTATTGGTGTAAAGTCAATGTTGAGTTCATAGGCAAGCAGCGGATCGTCCAGGGTCAATATGTCGACGGCGCCTCTTTTTGCAAGTTCAAAGGCATCCCTGTCGTTGCTGCTGTATACATTGATGTTATATGGTCTGCTTATGCTTTCCAGAAGACCTGAACTGATATGGCCTCCCGCAATGTTGATGTTGGCTGTCTTTTCAATCTGGATTTGGTATTTCCTGAATTCGTCAAGCAAATCCAGGCCATCCTGAGTTAGGAATGTGCCGTTTCCAACTTTTTGGGTAAGTTTCAATTCCAATTTCTCTTCAGCCTTAAGCAATCTTCTATTAAAAACAGTATGTGATATATTCAGTTCTTTGGCTGATTTTCTTTGGGATTTTGTTTTGGACAGGGATTCCAAGCTCTTGAATAATTTGTAGTCATAGACTTTGCCGTCAATATCCAGGCTTATCAACCCTTTGCTTTTGAACTTCATAATTAATTTTATATAAAATCGTAGTCATAATTAATAATATCGGTTTTAAACTTTAGGGAATTGGATAAAATGGAAATAATGAAAACTTCTATAAATGCTATATTGGACAATATTGAAAGTGCTCAGGAATTTTTAGACGAAGAAACTATAGATAAATTTGAAGATATTATTATAAACTCTAAAAATGTTTTTGTTACCGGAGCAGGCAGATCTGGACTTGCTGCAAAGGCATTTGCAATGAGATTGATGCATTTGGGATTAAGTTCCTATGTGGTGGGCGAAACCATTTCCCCTGCTATATATGAAGACGACTGCATAATTGCCATTTCCGGTTCCGGAGAAACTAACACTATTGTTTCTGCTGCTAGAATAGCTAAAAATAGAGGTTCTAAAGTTTTGGCTGTAACTTCTTATCCTGAATCAACTTTAGGTCAATTGGCTGATGGTTATCTTCTAGTTAAAGGAAGGACCAAAAAGGAAGTTGATGATGAAAACTATATGAAACGTCAAATTCACGGAAACTATACTTCATTGACTCCATTGGGTACCGCTTTTGAATTGACCACATTGGTATTCCTGGACGCCATTGTTTCTGAACTGATGGAAAAGATGCATCAGACTGAAAGCGACTTGAAAGCAAGACACACAGTATTGGAGTAATTAGAAGATTACTCTATTTTGATTATTATAGACATTACAGCGTTGGCCCCTTAGGAATCCAACCAGAGTAATGTTTCCTTTTTTTGCAATATTGTATCCTGAATTAGCGGGAGCTGCGTTTGATGCAAGTATTGGAACTCCTGCTCTTGTCATTTTGATTACCATATCCGCAGGCATTCTTCCGCTGTAGATTACATATGAATGTGATAGGTCAAAATCGTGCAATAGTCCATATCCGATTACCTTATCGACTGCAACGTGACGGCTGACGTCTTCTTTTACAATGAACTGATCTTTATAAACAATTCCGGCCACGTGTGTTCCACCTGTTGCCTGCCAGATTGCGGCATTGTCCTTCAGCTCTTCGATTCTTGAAATCAGTTCGCTGGCACTGACCTGAAAATCGGATTCAACGGGATTCACGGTCTTGATTTTGCTTCTCCATCCTCCGGCGGAATCTGAACAGAGAACGGTTTCGTTTGTCTTGAGCAGTGTGTCATCGATTTCGGCATTTATCAAAACGCCGTCCACTTCAATTTTCTTGATTGCATCCATTGAGTTGACCATGTTTTCGTTGAAGAGATATCCGACTGCAAACTCCTCAAGGGAATCTTCGATTGCAGACAGGCTGCGGCTTATTTCACCATTGATGGTCAATGTGATTGTTTCATCCTTTACAACTTTTTCCTTTGCTTCAGTTGCTTTCCCGTTTTTATAGTTTATTGCATCGATTTCTTCTATTTTCATTTTCTTCCCCTAATTGTAATATAATATGCCTTTGTTATATTAATAATTCGATATGTTTAATTATTATCATTAATGTTTTTTTATTTTAATCAATGTTCTTAATATATCTCAATTTAGTCATTAATCTTGTTTTTTTTAATTTTGAACGATTTGAATTAATCTATTTAGGTTTATACTCATTAAAAATAATATTTTATCATTAGTAAATTATTTAAAATGTTATGAACATATATTTTTATCGTAAAATGCTATGTGATTATCATGAATAAGAAAAGTAAAATAATTATTCTAATATTGGTTATTTTAGTTGCAGCGGCTCTTGCTACCCATATTTTTTTAACTCCTTCAACTGTTGAAACAAAGGGGTCTAAAAATATAACTGATATGATTGGCAGGTCCATGGAGATACCTGCTTCAGTAAATAACGTTGTTGCAACAAGCCCTCCGATGACCACAGTGCTGTATATGATTGCACCGGATAAGCTAAGCGCTGTCAACTTTCAGTGGAATGATGACGAGCTGAAGTATATTCCTTCCCAATATGCGAATTTGCCGGTTGTTGGTGGTTGGTATGGTACTCAGGACGGCAGCTATGAACAGTTTATAGCTTCCGAACCCGACATTGTCATAGAATCTATTGATGAAGGAGGGGATGGAGATTTATCAACAGTAGAAGAACGTCAGCAAAAATTCGGAACTCTCCCTGTAATTGCGGTCAAGGATACAACAAATGTTGAAAAAATCGGAGATTCAATAACATTCATGGGTGAGGTTGTTGGCGCTCAAGACAAGGCTAGCCAGCTCAATGATTTCAATGATAAAAATTTAAAGTTGGTTAAGGATAAGGCTGCTAAAATATCAGATAAAAAGACTGTATACTTTGCTTCAGGAAGTGACGGACTCCAAACATACCCGTCCGGTTCCACTCATTCTCAATTGATAGATATTGCAGGTGGGGACAATGTTGCGGACCCTTCAAGTCAGGGCAACACATCAACTGGAGTTCAGGTCTCCATAGAGCAGGTTATAAAATGGAATCCTGATGTGATAATTACCACAGAACCCGATTTTTATGCCAAAGTTTATTCAGATCCTAATTGGGGCCAAATAAATGCTGTCAAAAACAAGGAGGTTTATTTATCTCCGCAGTCACCATTCAAATGGTTCGGAAGACCGGTTGGAGCGAACATGATTATTGGTGTTCCATGGACAGCCAAAGTAATTTACCCTGATGAATTTAAGGATTTGGACATGCTTTCAACAACCAAAGAGTTTTACAGCAACTTCTATCATTTTGATTTAAGTGATGCACAGGCTAAGGAAATACTATTGGGTTCAGGCATTAAGGAATCAAATCTATAGGGGAGTTTTATGAATAGGGAAACAAAGGAAATTATTAGCATTGTACTATTAGTTTTCTTCCCGATTATACTATTTTTCGCATCATTTCTTATGGGGAGATATCCGATAAGTCCTATTGATGTAGTGAGCACTATTCTGTGCCCGGCGTTCCCGCAGCTGGAAGTCTCTCCTACAATAACTACCATAGTTTATGAAATAAGGCTTCCAAGAATACTTGCCGCTCTTGTCGTAGGCGCGGCACTGGCTGTGGCCGGGGCAGCATTCCAAAGCATATTCAAAAACCCTTTGGTTTCTTCAGATTTGCTTGGGGTATCTAACGGAGCAGGTTTTGGAGCGGCATTGGCAATTTTAATCAGCGGAGCCAATGTTGTAACTCAGATATTCGCATTTATTTTTGGCATCATTTCCGTTTCAATCACTTATTTGATTTCAAGGACATATAAGGCAGGTGGCATTCTGGTTCTTGTACTTTCTGGGGTAGCCATTTCAGCATTCTTCAATTCCTTGATTTCAGCGATTAAGTTCATAGCCGATCCGGATGACAAACTGCCTGAAATCGTTTATTGGCTGATGGGAAGTCTCGCTTCCGTAACAATGGAAAAGCTATTGATGATTGCCATTCCGATTATAATAGGCCTGGCCATATTGCTGCTGCTCAGATGGCAGATGAATCTGTTGGCCATGGGTGATGAAGAGGCACAATCATTAGGTGTCAATCCAGTAAGGGTCAGGTTGCTGATTATTGCAGGATGTACTTTACTGACTTCCGCAGCTGTTTCAATCAGTGGAATCATCGGATGGATAGGACTAATCATCCCTCACATGGCAAGAATGATTGTAGGTCCGGACAATCGGATTCTGATACCCGCATCATTAAGTCTTGGGGCAAGCTTCTTGCTTCTTGTGGACAACATTTCACGTGCAGTGATTTCAATAGAGATTCCGATAGGCATATTGACAGCAATAATAGGTGTTCCGATATTCCTGTACCTGCTTAAGAGGGGGTATTCAGAATGGTCGTAGACAAGCTGTTTGAGGCAAAAAACATTTCATTTTCCTATGATGGCGAAAGGATATTTGAAGATATCAGCTTTTCAATCGAAAGGGGAGATGTATTATGCATCCTGGGACCGAACGGAACGGGAAAAACCACTTTGATTAAGTGCCTCAACGGATTGCATGATGTCGATTCAGGTGAAATACTGGTCAACGGCAAGAACATCAGGAAACTGTCCTTTTCAGAGATATCAAAACACATTGGTTATATCCCTCAATCACATGTGCCTTCATTCCCATTCACGGTAATGGATGTTGTGATTATGGGGAGGGCGCCATATTTGAATTTGACGGATTCCCCTAAGGAAAAGGATATTCAAATAGCATTGGATTCCCTGAAGACATTGGGCATCGAGAATTTAAAGGATAAGGAATATACCAATTTGAGCGGCGGCGAAAGACAGCTTGTATTTTTAGCCCGCGTCTTATGCCAGCAGCCGGACATACTGATATTGGATGAACCGACATCCCACCTGGATTTCGGAAATCAAATCAAACTCCTGGAGATTATAGATAACCTATCTAAAGCGGGGCTTTCAATTATAATGTCTTCGCATTTTCCGGATCATGCGTTCTTGAGTTCAACAAAAGTTGCAATCATGAAAAACAAGAGGTTCATCGATTTTGGAACTCCTGATGATGTTGTAACCGAAGAAAATTTGAGGAAAGCTTATTCGATTGATGTTAAATTGATAGAATTGGATAATGAAAGGAAGGTATGTGTACCTTTAAAGACAAATTTAAAACTAGATTTATAGATTGGTGAAAAATATGAAAATTGAAGATTATGACGAACAATTGGCAAAAGCTGGCGAATTCCATGGTGAAATTTGCGGAGGAATAGCTATTGGAACAAAATTGGCTATGTATGGTCTTGAACTGATGGGAATGGAACTGAATCAAAGACATAAAAACTTGATTGTTTTCTTGGAAATTGACAGGTGCATGGCCGATGCCGTACAGGCTGTAACAAAATGTTCCATGGGTAAAAGATCCCTTAAGCAAATGTACTACGGTAAGTTTGCCGTAACATTCTATAATATGGATACCGACGAAGCAATCAGGGTATCCGATGCGGATGCCAACAAAAAAGAAAAATCCAAAGAGACAAGGGAAGAAATGATTGAGCGCTTCAGAAAGACTCCTGCTGAAGAGTTGTTCAAAGTGGAAAAGGTTAAAGTCGACTTGCTTCCTTCACAAATGCCTGGAAAACCTCACACTTCTGCATTCTGTTCTGTCTGTGGTGAAAAGGTAACAGACGGCCGTCACTTGGTCAGGGGTGGAAAGCCGGTTTGCATATCCTGTGCTGAAGGGTCATATTATGAATTAATCGAAGATGAATAATTGCATGTTCAATTTATGATTCTTGATTAATTTCCTTTATTTATTTTTTATTATATTTTTTTCCATTATTTTTCATATTATGCTATTTTTAGAACGTTTATTTTACTTTTTAATTGATATTTATTAATTAAATTATATTTTAAAATATTTTCACGATATGTTTATATATTCATGTGGATAATATAAAATTAGATAAAGATGTAATGAGTTGTTGGATATGGACTTGATTGGGGGTTATCTGTTAATTGTTTTGATACTGTTCATTGCCAATATTTCCCTGTTCATGGGAAATTTGAAGCTAAGCAATATCAGGTTGGGGACAATATCTATCTTTACGTTGATTATCTTATTTGCCATGATAAATATTTCTGGTTATTTAACAGATAGTCTGGCGTTTTTGGAGAATTATTTCAGTTATTTTTTCATAATGCTAAGCGTTCTTGTGTTTTTAACATTCGTATATTACTTTAGAAAAAACGATTTGAAATTCTCAATCGCCTCAATTGGAGTATTATTGATCATTTCAATTGTCTGCCTTTCATCCCAATCAAGCTTGTCCTTATTCGATAGCACTTTATACTCTTTATTTGGATGTTTAACGTTATTTTTAGTTTATCAAATTACAAAATTTTTATTTCATGCTAAAAGAGAATATCCTGTAATAATTGGAGAATACGTATCCTTGTTTTCAATATTGTTGTTCATCTTGGGTTTGACTTATGATTCAACAAGATATCTTGATTATAATTCATTCACACCATTTTTGATTTTAACTCCAACTTATAAATTAATATATATTATTATAGGGATAATTGTAGTAATTATTGCAGGATTGCTCTACAATGAAAATAAAGGGGGAAGTGCATGATAATTCAGGGGACTCAAACATTAACTTCTTTAATCCATATAATTTCTGAAAGCTTGCTGACTCCAGTTATCATCTTATTGATTGTTGGCGTAATAATTGTTCTTTTGTCTTTTGGAGGAATAATCAATGAATTCATATCAAGAAAAGCTATTTCATCAAAGGAATTGGAGGAATTGGTCAGGGGCATTTCATTTTCAAACGATGCAATACAATTGAAAAATTTGGTTGACAAAAGCAACCTATTTGATTATCAAAAGGCAGTTCTTGGTCGAATTGCAGATAATCATGACATCGGTGCTGAAGCAAGAAAGGCTTTTGCAAGCGAACTGATATCTGCAGAAGAGATACGGTTGATTAAAAGTACAAACAAAACAGATATTCTTGTAAGGGTTGGTCCTATTTTAGGTCTTTTAGGTACTCTGATTCCATTGGGACCTGGATTGGCGGCTTTAGGAACAGGTGATATTGCGGTTCTTGCCCAGTCTTTAACTATTGCATTCGATACAACCGTTACTGGACTGTCTGCAGGAGCATTGGCTTATGTAATTTCCAAATTCAAGAAACAATGGTATGAATCCGATTTGATTGTTTTGGAAACACTGGCCGAAGCAGAACTGGAAGCTATTAACAGATGGTGAAATCATGCTGAGAAAAAGAAGGCGAATTTCCGATAATGTCGATGATGATCCAATGGGGGGATTGAATAACCTCTCTGATGCGATGCTTGTTTTGGCATTGGGATTTTTGATATTTGCAATAATGGCTCTGTCAGCAAATCCCGATATGATTTCCAATACTTCTAAAACACAGGATGTTTCCACCGCAGATACATTTACCCAGAACTATTCCGATGCCGGAGGCCTTGAGGATAGTGGATACAGTGAAGTTGGAAAGGTTTATCAGGATCCGGTCACCGGAGAACTTGTGATGGTATCGGGGTCATGATTTATAAATTAACCCGATTTTTTTCATTTTTTTCTTTTTATTTCAATTTTCAATTATTTTTTTAAGGTATTCTGCAATTTCCATTAATTTATTTTTTTAGGATACTTTTTTCATCGATGAAAAAATGCGATTTTTTCCATTATGGATATGATACTATATTCAGTTCGTATTTTTATAAAATTATTAAAATTCTTTAATTCTTTAATTCTATATGTTTGCTCCAATAACTTCATTAAATTTTATTATAAAAAGAGAAACTCTATAAAATATTTTTTAATAATTCTTTTTTTAAAAAAACAAGCCTGTTTCACGATATACATTACAATCTATAATGATTTATCATTATAATATATATTATTCGATTGTACTATTTAAATATTTCTTCTACGCGATAATCGCAAATCCTTTTTATATATGGAATGATATAAATATAAACATAATACTTTGAACTATGCTTATAAGGTGGGATTCATTAGTATTATAAATTAATTTATAAAAAAGGGAAAAGAGGTTGATAAAATGAGTTCATCTTTTAAAAGCCCAGTAGATACCGCAAAAGCAATTTCCGGTACTGCTGGAGCAAAAAACTCTGCAAATATTGTAAATGTAATATTGCTTTCCTTCTTAGCAGGTGCATATATTGCATTTGGTGGTTTATTAGCTGTAGTCGCAAGTGCTGGAATGCTTAAAGCAGGCGCACCTATCGGTTTAGAAAAATTCGTATT